>JAFAHI010000551.1 GCA_019237325.1 Verrucomicrobiota bacterium
GGGCCCGCAACACGTCACTGTGCATGGTCGCGACGCTGTGGTCATCATCTCCGCAGAGGAATTTCATCGCCTCAAAGGCAACGTTACGGGCAAGACCCTGATCGCCGCGTTGCAGGCTTCACCTTTCCGAGAAGTGGATATCGAGCCCGAGCGTAACCCTATGCCAGTTCGTGAAGTGAAACTGTGAGCGGCTGGCTGCTTGATACCAACATTCTATCTGAGCTTCGGCGAAGAAGGCCGGAGAGAAAAGTGGTAGCATTTGTAAGCCGCCAGCCACTTGAACTTCTTTATGTTAGCATTGTGACCTTTGCGGAGATCCGCTTTGGCATTGAGCTGCTTGAGGACTCGATGCGTCGCGCGGAATTGCAGGATTGGCTCACTCACAAGGTACGCCCGATGTTTGAGCAACGGACGCTTCCGGTTAGCGAAGAAATTATGTTTAAGTGGCGAGTCCTAGTAGAAAGCGGTCGCAAAATCGGCCATACCTTCTCTCAGCCCGACCTCATCATCGCAGCCACGGCGCTGCACCATGGCCTGACGGTTGTGACGAGAAAGGAAGAGGATTACGAGAAGGCCGGAACTATGGTATTCAATCCCTGGACACAGGCCCTACCTCAATAGTTTCCCATGACTGTGAATGACTCTCGGAAAGAAGATTCTTCCGAGTTTGTGCGCCAATTAAGAACCGAATGGGCCTGATTGGCCGTGGTTGATGCGTTGATTCCGATGTTTTGATCGACTACTTCGACGGATTCGCCGCAGCCGCATTTTTGGGGCGTGGGCTATAAATATGGCGCTCCTACGGAGCTGTTGTAATTCGTGGCGCTCCACCACGAGCACAGCTCCGTAGGAGCGAAATCTTTATAGCTACCGTATCCAAAATCAGGCGCAGCTCCGGTAGGAGCGACATACGATAGCGAACGGTGGGCTTGGTTATATTATGCGCGAGGCTTTTGTCTTTGTTTGGTTGAGGCTCCGCCGGGCTGCGAAATCTGCGGATGTTTACTCTTCCCCCGTTACGGAACGGGACGCGCAATCGGAGATGGCGCATCCCACAGCGGGTTAGGAGCGCAGGGACCATAGCATCTCAATCCCTTGCCCCAGCCGTATTCGAAAATGATTTCTCCGTGAACTTCCAGCCCTTTAACCGGTGCTGTCAGTTCGGTGTCTTTAGTGACATCGATCGGATTGCCGCTTGCAGTCAGGTTTTGCCGAGAAACCTTTGGCTCAACCACGGCGCCGTCCGGCAATACGATCGAATAGTAGGTTCCTCCTCTCGATTGGCCAGGCGTCGTGAATGCAATCAACCAATAATGGATCGGCATCGACCGTTCTTGCGTGTTCGCGACTGTCAGGTTGGCGATGCCGTAATATTGAGCTGCCCACACTGTCGCTACTTTGACCGCCTTTGATTGCTCAATCGGCGAAGCCGTAGAGGCAGCCTTGGCCTCAAACCGATAAATTGTCTCTTCTCCATTGGCGCCGGCATGACGGTCCTGGAAAAGCAGAGCCGCATCGGCACGGCTCGCCGCGAGCAACGCCACGAAGGCCGACGAAAAAACCGCTAAGAAGGTATTTCTTTCGAATCGCATTCTTGTCTAGTTCACAAAACGAAAGCCCTGGTATTTTTGCAGCGAATCGGAACACCGTCAACGTCCTCCGCCAGCCGGCAAACCCTGCAAAACCCGAACTTCTAAACTTGCAGGCGTACACCGCCGCGTAGGCTTCTACCTCGACAAACGGCTTCTTGAAATAGTCTCCCAAATACAACCGGTATGCAGTCCGATGCGTTGCATTCGGCTTAACCAACGCAAGTACAACCCTAACCAGAGTCAATAAGATGGCTCGGCCGATCGTTGCTTTTAACTTTTCCCAACGGATAAAGTCGTTTATCCGTCTACGATGGATTTTCGCCTCCACCGGTTAATGATCTTGGTGCTGTTAACGTTTGCCAGCGAGACAACGCTTTCAGCCGCTAATCGGGTGATGGGGTTGCAAATGCGAGCCGAAATGGAGTGGCGAGGGTTCTCCATTCTGCAGCTCCCAGACCCCTGGTTTCTGTACCAGCGCGAACAGTCGAAAACACGAGCGCTATTTCATCGGGATTTCGTTAGTCCGGAGCACACGATGGCTTTTCAAGTCAGACTGACCCAGGTGCCGCAAAACGGCGGCTTGGCCGCGGCGATTCGGCCGCAAGTCGATCACAACCAGGTGGTCATCAACTATACTCAGGAGAATACGACTCGTGCTGGACAAGCGGCTATCGGTTATGCGTGCGAAATCCAGGATCTGAAGCTGAGCCAAAAATTCAAGAGAGCCGTCGTCACAAGGGAACGTGGGTTGGCTATCGCCCATCCCTTTTTAGCCAATACCGTGATAAATATTGTGTTCTCCGAGACCGCCCCTGAAGACGAGCTACATGAGGCCGCCTTTTCGCAAGCTGACAATATTATGAATCGGGTCGCACTGGAGGCGCCGCACTAAAGACGCGATCGGCTGTCCCTGACCACGGCCATTCAAATCCTCATTGTCGCTATTTTCGCTGCCGGCTACTGATACGCACTACTTCCCACCATCGCCGCAGTCTTGGAATTGAAGGTATCAAACGCGGAGAAATTCGAGTCAATCATGCAGTCGCCTGCGTACACCTCGAACCAGAGCCCGTTGTACGGCGATTGATAAGCTTGTGAAGCTTCTTGAGCCGTGCCGCTTTTTTGAGGTTTATTCTGTTGGTAGCCTTGAAAAAAGATGCCATACCGTGCGCCCCAAGGATCGACTGTGCCGTTGTAATGGTATCCGGATGACCGGGTGCCAAAGCGCCAGAGGTGTCCGACGTTGTAGGTGGTATTTAGCGCGCTAACCACGGACGACATCGCGGTGTTCTTCCTGTCAACTGACCTCGGCATGGGCGCTCCCGTTGAGTATAGGAATGGCGTTTGCGAGAACGCGTTAGCGTAGTAGCCAGCAATAGTTTCGGCGGCATTCACCCACAGCTGTTCACCCTCAGCAACCGTTCCGTCGGGGGTCTGTGATAGCACCCACTCCCAGTCGCTGATATATTTTGGATTATTTGAGCAGAAGTAGCATTCGCCGTCCCGACCCACGCCGGTCATCTGCACAGCCCGTAAATTCTCGGCTGTGTCGTATCGAGCCCCAAGGGCTCGAATTAAAGCTTGCCATTTTGCTTGGAAGACTGGGTCCCAGGGAACACAGATCGTCGCGGGGACCCCGGTGTTGCTATGGAGCGTTACGGTCTTCGCCCCATCCGTAACCACCCAGGATGGATAAAACGCAGTATCAGCGCCGTCCTTCGCGCCACAAGCAATTTCGATCTCCCATAAGATACCCGCATTCTGCGCCGACTCGTTGACAGCGTCCAAGTACGCCCAATTATATTGGCCTTCGCTCGGCTCCAGGTATTCCCAGCTGAGACGGGCAACCACTCCAACGACGTGCCCGTTCTTCCATGCCCGCCAATCCGTCGGATCTTGACTGGCGGACGTTGCCACGGCTGGCAACCAAAAGATCCCGTACGGAAGATTTTTGACACTCCCGACGGCGACCGCCGCCGACGCAATGAAACCGATTATGAGTAGTAGTTTTTTCATTGTTGCCCGCCTGCCGATCCCGATCCGATTTTTGTTCGGACTCAGGGCTGCGGTTCAATTGGATATGATAATCCTTGGAAGTATACAAATTATAGTCAAAGATTGCTAGGCTAAATCGCTCGATCTGTCCAAAAGCCTCCAAAAGCGGCCCAAGCTCTTAAAAGCATCGATCACCCGTCGTTAGGACGTCCTTTTTCCCAAGCGAACGTGGAAGACCAGACCACCTCGAGGCGCGCCTTTCCCTACTTAGCCTTCATAGCTCGAAGCAAAGATTATCCGTTTCATGCCTTCAATCATGACGCGAAGAATCGTCATGTGGACCTCCTGGATCCTATCCGATGTGGAGCCGATTTAACGCGCGCCCATCGCTCGATTAGCGGCAGCCAGGACCGCTTGACAGGCAGGGTCGCTCACATCGTTCTGATAACATTCGAATGCTTGCATTCCCATTCTACGTCCATTCTCGATCACCGCATCCAGTGTATAGGGGTCGTGGGCCGGCCGCAGCGCTTGAAACACAACGGCGCGACTCCTAGACATGCGCAGCGCTAGTCGACCAAGGGGAACTCCGGGATTTGGGAAAAACACAAAAAGGTTGTCCGCCTTAAATCCGAAACCTCCGGACTCCGTGTATAAATCGGCCATCAAATGATTTTGATGGAGTGCAGGTTGTCCCCAAGCCAACACCCAAGGAGTCGTTCTAAACGCGGAGTGATAGCAACTAATAACCTGGTTCGACGCCGCCAACCACCGATTTGCATCGAACTGCCAGGCGTCATTCGGATCGTCGAGCAAGTGGCATTCCTCTCCTCGGCCGAGTCCAGTGGCCGTGACATAACCGATTAGAGGGTTTCCATCGTAACGCGCACCAAACGCCTGCACGAACTTCTTCCACGCGCTTAAATAGTTCGCATCCCATGGAGCCGGCACCGTGTCGCGATGTTTGGCGGCTTTGCCGGTCAATCGCAATATCGTCGCGGAACCAAAGACCCAATCCGGACTACGAATTCCCGCAACGACGCTGACGGCGATCAATTTTTTCTTCGACCTAGCGATTCGCAATGCTTCCTCGAGATAGGACCAATCATATTGACCGGTTGATTGCTCCATCACAGACCAGGTGACTCTTATGGCAACGCCAACGATATTTGGATTATCCCAGCAATTTAAATTCGCCAGATCGACGTGCTGAATTCCTTCCGCCTGTGTCAGGCAGTAAATCCCTCTGGCTTCGGGTCTTAAAGGTCCCGAACCCGAGGAGCCCGATTGGGCGATCCCCCAGCCAGGCAACAAGGCGCAGATCGAGATTGCTAAGAGAAATTCTATCCGTGGGGTTCGTTTCATGTCGGATAATTCGCGATACCGGCATGGAAGAATAGAACCTTAGGCAAATCAATCTTTAACCGATCGCGCCTCCGAGCCTAAGTCTGAAAGGCCGATAGCGAACCCCACCAAAGTCGAACTTCAGCGAGCTCCGTCGAGCCCGGCGAGACTCTAGTTCGTTCTGAGGTCGCCTGGCGGCGGCAAGCTTCGGCCCGAGGACTTTGTCGCGGCAATTAATGTCGCTATCGGAACTTAGTCGAAGCTCCCCGTCAAAGCGTAACGACGGTGGCCCTCAGCGAGCCCAACGGTATCGCTATTCACCACGAAGCGATACGGATCACTAAAGACGCCACAAATTATTTATTGATGATTACTGGTATTAATGGGCTTTGATTAAAATCAAAACAGTCCAACATGTTATTCGAGGATGCGTCGCGACTCGTCAGGGAGCCGAGGCCGAAAGCGGTCTCAACCAGCTTTAGCGGCGAGGTCGAGTCATAAGTTGTGTGGATAACTGTTCCGCTGCGAGAATAAGGTGATATAACAAGCGCCGGCACGCGGAAGCCGGACCCGTACTCGTCCATGCTGATCGGTGGAACATGATCGTAGAAGCCGCCGTAGTCATCCCACATCACAATAATCGCAGAACTATTCCAATAGGAACTCTGCATGACTGCGTTGATAAGGCCGGTTACGTACCACATTCCGGTTTGAACGTTTTGCGGCGGATGCTCACTCTCAAGAGCGCTCGGTGTAAGAAAGCAGACATTCGGTAACTTGCCGTGCCGAATATCGGAGAAAAACCTTTGGGTCGGAGCGAGGTTCTTCGTCAGGTAGGAACCGTAACCCTCTCGAGAGGCATATTTATAGAAACCCGGCATCGGATTCCAGACGCCTTCGTGCTGAGGTCCCTTTAATCCGCCAACATAGCAGGTCCAGCTAATATTATGTGCATCGAAAAGGTCGATGATACTCGGGAAGTTGTACTGCGCAAAAATCTGTCCTCTGCCCGGCACATGGTTGTAGGCCCGATTGTCGTAATTGTCAGTCATCCCACCCGATTGGGCTGCTATTGCATAGAGATGATTCGGTGCGCTC
>JAFAHI010000689.1 GCA_019237325.1 Verrucomicrobiota bacterium
GAACTGTGAACTGTTACCCATGTCTCTAAGCGATCTCTTCCAAGAAAACTTCACCAATTACGACGAACTCGGCGCATCGGTTTGTGTTTGGCAAAACGGCAAGATCGTGGCTTCGCTGGGTGACGGTTTTCGGGATCGGGAGAAAACCAGAAAATGGACCACTAAAACCCGGGTATTGATCTGGTCGGCGACAAAAGGGCTCGCTTCCGCCTGTCTTCTCCACCAGTGCGAACAGCAGAAGATCGCGCTAAGCCGCCGAGTGGCGGAGTTCTGGCCGGAGTACGCAGAGAAAGGAAAAGGGGACACTACGCTTTTGCATATCCTGTCGCATCAATCCGGCCAACCGGCCTTGCGCAATTCTGAGATTCCGTTTCTTGAACGCGAACAAGTGGTTGCAGCGCTCGCCGGCCAGGAGCCTTTCTGGAAGCCGGGCTCGGCTCATGGCTATCACGCGAGAACCTATGGATTCCTGGTGGATGAACTCGTCCGGCGTATCGCGGGGGTCAATGTTGGCACCTATTTTCGGGAGGTTTTTGGCGCTCCGCTGGGGCTCGATCTCTGGATCGGTGTACCGCCGCAACTCGCCGACGACGTGGCTCCGATCTATTCGGCCCGGCGAACTCGCCCGCCTTCAGACGAAGACCCATTCTATACTGAACTGGCCAAGCAGGATTCGCTGGCCTTCAAGGCATTTACCACCCCGGCGGGCCTCATGGTTCCTTCGGTCATGAACCGGCCCGCGATCCGCACCCAGGTGTTGCCATCGTTTGGGGGAATCGGCACTGCGGAATCGCTAGCGACGTTCTACTATCGCACCTTCTGCGAGCCCAACTTTTTCAGCCCCGAGCGAATCGCCGCTATCTCCGAAACGGCTGCTTCCGGAATCGACGCTATTCTGCGGATACCGACCGCATTCGCCGCTGGATTCATGAAAGACCCGATCTCAGGGGCCGGGCATAAGTTCCGCGGTTTATTTGGTCCCTCGCCATTAGCCTTCGGGCAACCCGGCGCGGGAGGCAGCCTTGCATTTGCTGATCCCAAGAACAACGTTGCATTCGCGTACGTTATGAACCAGATGGAACCAGGGCTACTTCCTAACCCGAAGTCATTGCGACTTGTTCGGTTGGTGTATGGTGAAGACTTTTAGCACAGCTTTTACGATTTCGACCCATGGTATTGGCACCTACGAGATCACTGATCGAATCGGCGCGATTGTCCGTAACTCGGGGATTACGACCGGTACAGCCACCGTTTTGCTGAAACATACGAGCGCAAGTCTTGTCTTCTTCGAAAACGCAGATCCGACCGCGCGAGCTGATCTGGAGGAGTTTTTCCGCCGATTGGTGCCAGAGGATGCCGAGTATTTTTCCCACACCTTGGAGGGTTCGGATGATATGCCTAGCCATATCAGGATGGCGTTGACGCGAACATCAGAGAGCATCCCGATTATGGAGGGCTCATTACAACTGGGGACCTGGCAGGGTTTGTTCGTTTACGAGCATCGTCGTCGCCCTACGCAGCGGTCGATAGTGGTTAGCGTAGTGGGAGACGCCGGATGAGTACCACCTCCGACCCGACGATTATCATTTCCGATCTTCATCTCGGTCACCGGGCGTCTCAGATTCGCGACCCTGAAGAGCTGGTGCCCATTTTGAAAGAAGCCCGCTCGGTCATTTTCAATGGTGATACCGTTGAGATGCGGACTCCCGTTGACCGCCCGGTGGGCCGGCATATGGCAGCCGTTATTGCCCGGCTTTGCCACAGCATTGGGTGCCGGGCCACCTTCATCAATGGAAATCATGACCCGGCGGTTTCAAAGATCGATCATTTGGATTTGATGGATGGCCGGATCCTGGTAACCCACGGTGACATTCTGTTTCTCGGTGTCGCTCCCTGGAGCCGCCAAGCACTCGCCTACCGAAAGATTCACCTTCGAGCGCTAGCCAATCTCGGGCCTGATGCCCTCATGAATTTCGAGAAGCGGCTATTGGCCGCGAAACGGACCTCTATCAAACTGCAATTGATGGAACGGCCGGTAACCGAACAATCCAAGGCGCCAAAAATCGGCGTCCTGGTGGCGCAGTTTTGGCCTCTCCACCGCCCGTTTATGATACTTCGCGCCTGGTTACAAACACCGACTTTAGCCGCTCGTTTGTGCGATTTATTCCGGCCGAATGCCAAGTACGTTCTCGTTGGGCACACGCATTATCCGGGCTGTTGGAAGCGCGGCCCGGTCACCGTCGTCAACACCGGCAGCTATGTCCTCCATTTTGGCGCGCTGGCTGTGCTCCTCGACGGGGAATCGATTGAGATCCGGAAGGTGATAAAACAGAAGGAGGGTTTCGCGCTGGGTAAACGGGTCGCCCGGTTCCGGGAAACGCCGGCGGAGCGGTTAGCGGTGCGGGGTTAGCGGTTTGCAGTTCGTCCTCGTATTCGTTCTCGATTCTGGCGCGTGGTGTGTGGCAGCCGCTGTGGTAGAAGCAAACGATGTCGCTCTGACTCAAACCGGAGAATCTCGGCGGTCACGGCAGCGCCCGATGGAGGCGATCAACAGTTTTCTGCAAATGCATTCC
>JAFAHI010000053.1 GCA_019237325.1 Verrucomicrobiota bacterium
TTCTAGCGGAGTTTTGAAGGGAAAGAATGCGGCCGAGATTGAATTTTGCGTATGATGACATCGCTGAACGCCGATAAATACTTGCTCTCAGGCTCTCGCCCGCCCGTAACCCTTGATTAAAATCCCACGCTAAATCCGGAAGAACCATTACTGATTACTTCATCCTTTAAGCACGAAAAGAATCCCGCGAGAGCTAGCTAAACCGACCTATGACCTCCAAAGCATTTGATGTTACCACCGTCCGCGACGAGGTCTTCGCGACCCTTCGCCTGACCCAAACCGAAAACGGCGCCTTCTCCGGCACTTGGGCCGGCAACGGACCCCTTCTGGAAAAGCGTTCTCCCATCGACGGTTCTTTACTTGGAATGGTGCGTCAACCTTCAGAAAACGATTATGAGGCCGCTGTTGAAGCGGCTTCCCGAGCGTTCGAAGCCTGGAGACTTTTGCCGGCGCCTAAACGTGGTGACGTCGTCCGCCGGATTGGCGACCGGCTCCGAGCAGCTAAATCGAGCCTAGGCAAATTGGTCACGCTCGAAGCCGGAAAAATCGTGGCGGAGGGGGAAGGAGAAGTGCAGGAGATGATCGATATCTGCGACTTCGCGAACGGTCTTTCTCGCCAACTCTATGGGCTAACCATCGCGTCCGAGCGCCCGCAGCATCGCATGTTTGAACAATGGCACCCGCTTGGCGTCGTCGGTGTAATTAGCGCGTTCAATTTCCCGGTGGCGGTCTGGTCATGGAACGCCATGGTCGCTGCGGTAACCGGCAATGTAGTCCTTTGGAAGCCATCGGAAAAAACTCCTTTTACTGCCATCGCTTGCACAAAGATCGCAGCCGAAGTCTGTGAGCAAGCCGGCGTAGATCCCGCGATCTTCAGTCTGGTTTGCGGTGATCGGCAAATCGGCGAGTGGATGGCCGGCGATCGCCGGATCCCGCTAATATCCGCCACGGGCTCGACCCGGATGGGACGACAAGTGGCTCAATCGCTGGCGGCGCGTCTGAGTAAGAGCTTGCTCGAACTGGGCGGCAACAATGCGATCATTGTGACCCCGAGTGCGGACCTGCGCCTGGTTCAGCGGGCAGTCTTGTTCGGCGCGATAGGAACTGCCGGCCAACGTTGTACGACAACCCGTAGATTGATCGTCCACCGTTCAATTCTCGACGAAGTCATCCAGACGTTAAGCACCGCTTATCGACAGGTCAGAATCGGTAACCCGCTCGATCCTACTACCTTGATGGGACCGTTGATTGACCAGGCTGCGGTCGACGGGATGGAGAATACGATCCAACGAGCAAAAGCTGCCGGCGCCACCGTTCTGACAGGTGGGAACCGGCTACCTGCGGCGAACTACCCGAGCGGGTTCTATGTTGAACCGACCATCATACAGGCCGAACCGCACTGGCAGGTGGTTCAAGAAGAAACGTTCGCTCCGATTCTCTATGTTTTAGCGTACGAAAATCTTCAAGAAGCCATTGCCATACATAACTCCGTTCCCCAAGGCCTCGCGTCAGCTATTTTTTCTAACGACATTCGAGAAACCGAGACTTTCCTTTCTGCTGTGGGCAGCGATTGCGGAATCGCCAACGTCAACATCGGGACGAGCGGCGCGGAGATCGGCGGAGCGTTCGGCGGTGAAAAGGACACCGGTGGCGGACGGGAAAGCGGCAGCGATTCTTGGAAAGCGTATATGCGACGTCAAACCGTGACGATCAATTATTCGCCAGACCTCCCGCTTGCCCAAGGAATTCGGTTCGAGTAGATGCTATTGGGGATGAGCTCCTGCTCATCCCGATGGGGGGGCGAGGCTCCCGAACTACTCACTGCATCAGCATAGCCGCGAACCTTCTCGTTCCGGATCGTGTTTTTAGGACAAAAATCGCGCCGAGCCGTGGACTAGCGCTGGGCCACGGCTCGGCGCGTCTATCGGTCTAGCCACACGTCTTCTGCCGCAAAAATCTAATCCTTCGCAAAAACCGCACAGGAGCCTCGCCCCACCAAACGGATGAGCAGGAGCTCATCCCTACCGTCACATCGCCGCCCGCGGCTCCGCGCTCGGTTTTTCCAACAGAATCGTCTTCTCGATCCAAGCGAGATAATCTTCCAAAACCCGAGCTCGCCCTTTCTCGTTGTGCAGTTCGTGCCGGAAGCCGTCATAAATCATGAGTTCCTTAACGGGCGCTTCAAGCCGTTGGTAAAACTCAATCGAGGCTTCAACTGACGTAACGGGATCAGGTCGCCCTTGGGCTATTAATATCGGAGCGTTGGCCCGCGGATCGGCTAACAATTGGCGCGCTTCACTAATTATTTCGAAGAAGGTGCGCGCAGCGATGAACCCGTGGTTGAAATCCAGATCGACCAGAGAATCGAGGTGAGCTTCGTCGCTGGAGTTTTGGCTGCGCTCGATTCCGGTAGGGAAACGGCATTTAGGATAAATCCTGTTCATGAGCGAACCGAGCCAAACCAACCACGCAGCCGGGGGGGTGGTTAAGGCCAGCCAAGGACCGCTGGCCAGGTAACCGGTGATGTTCGGCTCATTTCCGGCCGCCAAAGCGAGCACTAACTGGCCACCAAAACTGTGACCTAACACAAACAAAGGAAAAACCTTGGCAGCGCGGATCCCGGCTCTCACGTCTTCCAGAAATTGATCGTAACGCTCGACATAGCCTGGTATGCCACCGCTTCGCCCCTGGCCTCGCACATCGATTCCCAGTACATTGAAACCGGCATTTTGAAAAAAGTCGCCGACGTGTACGTACCGGCCAGTGTGTTCACCCAAGCCCGGAACCATGATAATAGTTCCCCTTGGGGGAGTCTGTGTTTCCCATTCCCGGCAAAAGAGTTTGGTTCCATCACTACTTCGAAGATCTCGCCAACTTGAATGATCAGGTATGGTAAATGATTCCATCGGCTTTCTGTAGCTATGAGCCAAACATCATCATTCTAACGAACCATGCGTCTAAATAGCATCTTTGACTTTTTACCGGCAGGCGGCTCCTTGGCCGATTCTAAAGATCGCTTGATTAGCGAGCGGATAAAGCAGGAACTCAACACTCATCTAGCCAGATACGGCGAAGTTCTGGACGTGAAGTTGAATACTCGTGAGCGGGGCGTGCAGCTTTCGCTCAAGCTGAAAGGAGAGCCGGACCCAACTACGATAAATATCGGCAAATACGAATTGATAAAGGAAGAAAGCCAACTCTGGCTGGCCGTCGATAGCCAAAGTATCGAAGCTTCAAGAGAATGGCTCACTTTAGTGCTCCAAGATCAAGCCAGACGCCAACGCCTGCCTATCCCACAAAAATACGCCTGGGCGGTAGAGTTTTTGGGGTAAGCACCGCGGAGCGCGAAGCGCAACGTACTCGTCCTCGTCGTTGTCCTCGACCGCGGGACTCGGGTGCGCCACGCCAAACCGCCTGGAGGGGAGCCGCTTTATATTGTGGCAGCTCTGGGAGGGTGGCTGCAGGCGGCTCCCGCGAACGTTTCTATCGGGTCTTTGCTCTATCGCCTCTCGGATATTGTCGACCGCCAACCCGATAGGCCTGCCATCTTATAAGACTGCTCCCTTTCACGCGGTTCGGCGTGGTGAACCCAAGCTCCCCTCGAGGACGACGACGAGGACGAGGACAAGTCACCCCGTTATCCCCTACCCCCTCCGCGACCGGAACGTGATCTCAGAAATCCCCGACTTGTCGATCTCTCCCAGGCCGAGCTCAATCATTCTGTCGTATTGATGTTTACACGCATCGAGCAACGGCAGATTCAGCCCCTGTTCCTTAGCCAAAGCCAACGCGATACCGCTATCCTTGGCCGCATGCGCAGCCGAAAAGAAGGTGCTGTGCTCGCGATCCAACATGTCCGGTCCATCCGTTTCCAAAACCCGCGAATTGGCCCCCGTTTGCGAGAAAACCTCGGTAACGATTTTAAGATCTAAGCCCAAAGCATCGGCTAAAGCCAACCCCTCGGCTAAACCGGCCGTGTTGATGTTCATCACCATATTAACCAGGGCTTTCAACTCGGCAGCTTTTCCGGGCCCGCCCACGTATTTCATCTTCACGCTCAAATCTTTTAACAGCGGCTCGGATTCTTCGATGACCGCGCGATCACCCGCCAACATGAAAAACAGCTTACCTTCCCGGGCATGAGTCACACTGGATGCCATCGGGGCTTCGATCACCTTGGCTCCGGCTTCAACGCCTTTCTTAGCCACCTCGACATGAACCGAGGGACTAATGGTGGCGCAATTCACAAACAAACGTCCGGCCGCATGCGCAAGAAGGTTGTCGTCAGCAAAATAAATCTGACGCATCGCCGCATCGTCCGTGACTACTGTGAACACGGAGTCGGATAGTTCGCTGACTCTAGATACCTTGCTTACAGCGTCACAGCCAAGCTCCTTGGCCAGCTCAACCGCGATCTCTTGATGCGTGTCGAACACCGCTGCCACTGGATATCCAACCTCTTTTAAGCGCCGAGCCATGTTCGCGCCCATGCGGCCGACGCCTACGAACCCGATCTTCGTGGACTTCATGCGTCAGAATAACCTCTAAATCCGGTTTTTCGAGGGATTCAGGTCGTAAGACGCTTCGTTCTCGTACCCGTCGTCGTCCTCGTCCTCGGATCCGGTTGGGCGCAGTACCGAAGTTGAGGGTCCGAATTGCACTCCACTCAACCGCGCTGCGGATCACTGAACGGTGGGCGTCGCAGACGCAGCTCGGCTGGCACTCGGGCTAGCTTCCGGACTGGCGGAAGGTGATGCCTCAGCAGCTGGAACATTTTGGACACCGATCCCATGCTGGTAGACCAAATGCCCTCCCAGTTGTGCGGCTCGCAAAACAAAGAAACAAGCCACAAGAGCAGCGAGGAGGGTTAAGACGGCCACGACTCTCCGGCTGGTCCCAAATCGATATAGCCCGAGCGCGATCAAGGAGAGTACCGCCGCCACAATCAAACCAGTCCGGCCATTTTCTCCCCAATTGGAATGTTCTTCGACGAGTTGTTTTTGTTCCGTACTCAGCTTTTCGAACAGTGGATCCTGGGCATCCCCGGTCGCCACGGCGAACTGCGCTCCGAGGGCAGCAAGCACCAGAATGATAGCCGTATAAAGAGGCAACCATAGACGACGTGTGATGATCGATATTAAGGCAAACAGGGTTCCT
>JAFAHI010000061.1 GCA_019237325.1 Verrucomicrobiota bacterium
CTTCAAGAGCGCTTTTACCGCCAGTTTGTACTGCGGATAGTCCACTAGTAGTCCGGAGAATGCCTCGATGGCCGCGGAGTTATTGTGAACCTGGCTAAAGGCATAGCCAGCCGCGTAAAATCAATCCGGTTTATAACTATCCGGCAAAGACGAGTTGGTTAGTTCCAAGTAAAGTTTCGCGGCTAGAGCGAACTGATTTTGTTGGAGAAGGGCCTGCGCTTTCAACAGCGTGGCTTTGTCGGCTCGCTCTTTCGGCGGATTCGTTGCCAGATAGGCGTCGACTTCTCGGGACAGGCTTGGATCCTTCGATTGATCCAATGCCACCAGTCGTTGGTAACGGCCATCTGCCGCCTCTTGAGTGCTTGGATATTGGCGGAGTAGCTGATTATAAAAATCGAGCGCTTTAGGTAACTTACCAAGCTGCCGGTACGAGTTGGCTACGATTAACAAAACACTTGGTTTAGTTTCTTCACCTAAGGCATTTAAATTCTTGGCATAAGTATCAAGTACTTGAGCGAACTTGTCACCGTCGTACTCGAGTTTCATGAGTTCAAGTTGAGCGATTTGCTTCCATTTTCCTTCGGCACTTGTGCTAATCGCTGTCTTGAACAATTGCTCGGAGTCGTCCCGTTTCTTTAAATCCTCGCCCAGAATACCGGCTCGAACGAGTGCTTCTACCCGGACGGCTGGTTTGGCGGCGTCGGCTCCCAGGCCACGAAAGAGATCGAAGGCCGAGTCTTTCTGCCCATTTTCCAACGCGAAATAAGCTACGGATAGACGGGCGGCATCCCGAAACGGGTTATTCTCTCCCGTCTTAGCGACCTCTTCGTAAATTGGGCGAGCCTCGCTCTTCCGGTTCATTAATTCCAGGCTCTTCGCTTGGTAGTAAAGAGCGGTGATCCTGACTTCGGAAGATTTGCTATTGTCTACCGCTTTCTCGTACAAATTCGCGGCGCTGCCATAATCCCTCTGATCGAAAGCGCGGGATGCCAAACGGAACGCGGCGCTGCCGACGAATTCGCCGGATTGAACCTCGCTGAGCAACATCCTATAAGTAGTCAGCGCGGGCGATTCCTGTCCCATCTTGGAATAGCAATCTGCTAGCCGATACATCGCGGCGGCGCGTCCCGCATCCTCTTGATACCGGCCCAGAAACTTTTCGTATTCGGGCGCCGCTAGATCGTAAAGTTTTCTGACATACAGTCCGTCCGCGATCGCAAGCTGGGCCTTAGCTGGGTCTGACGCGTTCTCCGTGCCGCCCTCGGGTGCGAGGCGAATCTCATCATTCGCGATTTGATCGCGTGTCCGATTGTCTGGCTCGGCAGAGCTGCCGCGAGAAGTCGCATTGTTAGAAGCTGCATTGTTCTGAGATCCAGAACCGCGGCTTTCGATCCTTTCATCTAGGATTGATTGTCCCGTTGTTGGCGTCTGGAATGGTTTTACCGGCACTGCGCGCGGCGCCGGGTTCTCACCAGCAGGCAGCGCTCGTGGCGCTGCGGTTTCACCAGGACTAGGAGTTGGAGTTGCCGGTAACGCTCTGCGGACTTCTTGAGCAATTCCGGTTGTAGCCTGTCCGATTAAACCTGCGCAGATTATCCCGGTCAGTAACCGGCCAAAAATTGGGGCGTACATTTTATCTCCTTCCCGCGGCCTGCCAATTGACGTAATACTCGGCGACTTGTCCCGCTTCAGGCTTCCAGCGGATTCTTTTATCGTCCAATAGCCTGAGCACAGGTCACCGCATTGGCTCCCTTGGTTCATTGTTCGGGTTTGCCCGTGGCGAATGCCACGTTCCAGATATCCGCCTGGCGGCAGATATCCAGTACCTCGACAATGTGTTTGTAGTCTACCGCCTCATCGCCTCGCACGATCACTGCCTGATCCGGATACAACTGGGACAGTTTTTTTAGCTGATCCAGCAGCTCAGCCGACGATTTAGGTTGGTGGTTCACGATCACCGTACCGTCCGATTTAACGTTAATCACCACTTGACCGACGTACGGTTGCGGCTGGTTCGCTTGGGTTGCGCTGGGCACGCGCACATCGAGTTCGTTCTCGGCGAGGGCGAAATTCCATGTGACGATGAAGAAGCAGAGGATCACCAATAGAATATCGACCATTGGCGCGATCATAAAGCCTAGGACACGAGGCTCAGCCTGGTTGCGGAAATTCATTTTTCTCTAAACATCATCGTTTTCCAGAACTCCCGAAGGTTCGATCCGGCGAGATCGCTGAGTGGCGAGGATGTTGACGATGTGGGTGGTGGCGGCTTCCAGGTCAGAAATCATCGAAGAGACTTTCCCTCTGAACAGCGAGTAGAAAGCCATCGCGGCGACACCGACGATGAGGCCGGCTGCGGTTGCGACTAGGGCTTGTGAAACTCCTCCAGCGAGAAGGACTTGACGCGGTTGCGTGGTATTTCCTGCCAGCAAACCGAATGAGTTGATAATACCCACCACGGTGCCGAGCAATCCAAGCATGGGAGCTAGGGTGGCCAAGTCGGCTAAATAAACGATTCTTTGTTGTAGGCTACTGCCGAAGCGAGTGCCTTCTGTCTCCGCCACTTCTCGAATCGCGGACGGTGGCGCCGAGGGGTGCTTGGTCGCGAAGTCGAGCGTTCGGGCGGTGATCCGAGCGATCGCGCTCGAATGACGGTTGGAGACCGTGATCAACGCGACGTAGTCCCGTTTACGTAACAGGGCCTCGGCTGTTTCCATGTACCGGCGCGTGACCACTGCCCCACGCCGGAGAGTGAATAAACAAGCTAGAATCAAGGTGAGCGTGATAATCGATGCACCGATTAGCGGAATCATGACCCAACCGCCTGCCTGCAATAATTTCAGGAGCGTCTCCTGAGTCCGGTTTCCAGTTGGGGTATTTTGGGCGATCTGGGCGAGAATGGGCTGTGCCAAAAAAACAAACGAGTTCATGCCGATCGGGCTTTATTAAACCGCACGATCGGATTGAGCGCAAGGGAAGGCGGGGGCCAAAGGAGCCAGGAGCTAGAATCCAGGAGCCAGGAGGTTTTGGAGTGCGGCATGCGTTTTTAGCTAAGTCATCCCATCCTTCTCTGAGGTGAAAGGATAAAAGTTAAAGGTTAAAGGCAAAAAGCGGTTCATGAGCGGCCATGCGCCTGGAGGGGAGCCGCTTTTGCCCCTTGTCGTACCACCAGTGGATTTGCACTCAGCGCCTGGTGCGGCCGTAAATTATGTTAAACAGGCGGCTCCCGCGAACTACCCAGCGCGTTGAAGTTGCCCAACGCTTTCGAGCGGTAAGTTGTTTTGTCCCAACAGCGCGATTGGGACATGGAACGCGCTGGGGTCGTTTTCGGGAGCCGCCTGTTTAATAAATTTTACGGTCACGTCGCACACCGGGACAAATGTCGCGGTCTGGCGTGTCACAGGCCAAAGCGGCTCCCCTCCGGGATCGGTGTCCGTTCGACGAATCGGGTGAAAGACGATATGGTATTTGACCGCCTGTTTAGCGCGCATGCAACCTTCGGTCTTACAGAAAAAATCTGATCTAGTTGAGAAGCTTAGGGATGTCCCTCACAAGCCGGGCGTTTACCTGATGAAGGATCGCCTCAATCGGATCATCTACGTGGGGAAAGCCCGAGACCTACGTAAACGATTAGGGCAGCATTTCATGCCTTCTCGGCGAGCGAATGCCGACTTAAAGACCCGGGCTTTGCTAGATAGCGTGTGGGATTTTGAAATCCATCTGGTCCGCAACGAACCGGAGGCGTTGCTACTCGAGGGCAAGCTCATCAAGGATTTTCGCCCGAAGTACAACATCAGTTTCCGAGACGACAAAAGGTTCCTACTCGTAAAAGTGAACCTGTCTGATCCGATCCCGCGTTTTCAACTGACGCGATTAAAGAAGGACGACGGCTGTCGTTACTTTGGCCCTTTTGCTCACGCCGGAGCGTTGCGCTCAACGCTAAGCTGGATGCGGAAGCGATTTGGAATCCGGTCCTGCCGAGCTCCCGAGCCTGGCGAGCAGGACTACCGGCGCTGTTTAGACCACATCATCAAGAATTGTTCCGCCCCGTGTATACGGAAGGTTTCCCTTGAGGAGTATCAGCAACGGGTCTTGCAGGCCTGCGAATTTTTAGATGGCGAAAGCCGGGAACTCTTGGGACAACTCGAAGCGGAGATGAAGTCGGCGGCGGAAAAGCTCGATTTTGAGCGAGCAGCTCAGATTCGAAATATGCTGGATGATCTGCGGCGCACCACTAAACCGATGCGCCGGTTTACCCGAGGCTCGCTTCCCAGCACGGTCGACCCGGTGGCAGATTTGCAGGCTCTAGCGGATGCTTTGCTGCTTCCTGGACCGCCACGGATCATGGAATGTTTCGATATCTCGAATATTTCCACAACGCACGTGGTGGCGTCGATGGTCTGTTTCAAGGACGGGATGCCGGACAAGTCGAACTATCGGCGATACCGGATTCGAACCGTCGAGGGACAAGACGATTTTGCCAGTATGGCTGAGGTTGTTCGCCGGCGTTATTCCCGCATTCTGCTGGAGACCAAGGTGATCGCTCCGGATCTAGCCGAATTCAATCAAGAGCCGGTAGAGGACGCTGTAAAGCGGGCGCAATCTCTCGACAAGCTCGAGACTGGTTCTCTCGACAAGCTCGAGACCGGTTCTCTCGACAAGCTCGAAACTGATGCTGTCGAAGAGCTCGAGACAGGTCCTCTCGAGAGCCGGGACACAGGTGTTCCGGATGAGATTGAGGTTAAGACGCCGGAGAAGCCTAAGAGCGGCCCGGAAAGATTGGTGCGCCTTCCGGACTTAATCATCGTCGATGGAGGGAAAGGCCAGTTAAATGCAGCTTGCCGCGAACTGCAGCGCCTAGGACTGAGCGAGCGGCCGATTATTGGTTTAGCCAAAGAGTTCGAAGAGATTTATCGACCAAGCCGGCCTCTGCCATTGCGACTGCCTGAGGATTCAGGCGCGCTGCAGCTTTTGCAGCGGATACGGGACGAGGCTCACCGGTTTGCTAACGGCTATCACCAGCTGTTGATGAAGAAGAGAATTGCGGAAAGCATTCTCGATGAATGTCCCGGTGTGAGTGATAGCCGGAAACAGGCTCTGTTAGCGGAGTTTGGATCGGTGGAACGTCTCAGGAAGGCGCGAATAGAAGACATTGCAGCGGTCGACGGGATCAGCAACAAGCTGGCTGAAACCATTTGGCGTTTTTTGAACCGGTAGATGGAACCGGTAGAAAACCTATTGCGCAAGTGCCGGTCTAGTGGTCTTAATCGATCGATGAGGTTGCTGCCCAGCCAGTGGATCCTGTTCACCGGCGTCGTTTTAGTTTCTTCAGCGCGAGCACAGGAATTCCGGCCAACTCCCGCGGAATCGCCGGATATAAAGCCGAGTTGGGAGACTCAAAAGCAAGTGGCTGAGTACGCGTTGTCGATACCGGCGCCGCGGGGTCAGATCACAGATCGCAATGGACAGCCTCTGGCGCAGAATCGGGTGAGTTACAATCTGAGTATTGTTTTCCCTACGCCACTGAACTTCACGGACGCTCAAGTTATCCAATATGTGAACCAACAGGTTGCGGCGGCGAAAACCTTGACCTCGCGTCCGATTAATTGGACCACTGAAGGCGCGATTCAGCATTATCGGAATCGCGGTGTTATTCCGTTCGATATCGCGACCGATCTGCCAGATACCGAGCTACAGAGCCTAAAAAAGAGGCTGCCGGATGGGCTTACGTTGCGCGCCACCTATGTTCGTTTCTATCCGCAGGGCCAGCTGGCCGGGCATGTGATCGGTTATACTGGTAGAACCAGCGGTAGCAACACCAAGGCACTCCAAAATGCCGATCTTCTTTGGCCAGACAGCGAAGGCCGGGATGGCCTCGAGCTAACGTTCGACGATCAACTCCGGGGCAAGATGGGGCAGCTGCATTTGATCTTCGACAAGAGCGGTCGGGTGACTGGGCAAAACATCGCGGTGGCGCCAGAACCTGGCTACAACGTGGTCACCACTCTGGATGTCGACATGCAGCGGTTGGCCGAGAAAATTCTTCAAAAGCGCTGCAAGCGTGGAGCAATCGTGGTGATCGATCCGCACACCGGTGAGGTGCTGGCATTAGCGTCTTGGCCCACGATCAATCCAAATGATTTTGTTCCGATCATTTCGCAGGAGAAGTTTGATAAACTAAATTCGGACCCGAACATTCCACTTTTGCCCCGAGCGTTCCGATCCGCTTATCCAGCGGGTTCTACCTTCAAGGTATTTGTCGGGATTGCGGCTTTTGAGAGCCACAAACTTTCGCCAGACGATGAGTTTGGTTGCCCGGGAGCGTTGGACATTGGGAACCTGACCTTTCATAACTGGAAGAAGGGCGACGCAGGAGACCTCGATTTTCGGGAGGCTTTAACGCAATCCTGCGATACCTGGTTTTATCAATTGGGGATGAAGTTAGGAGCATCCACGATGGTCCAATGGGCTCAACGCATGGGGCTTGGACAACGCACCGGGATCTTGCTGAATGGCGAAGCCGAAGGGCGGATTCCGACCGACCAATACATGCAGGCTACCTATAAACGGCACTTCTTGCCTGGCGATCTGGCAAATTTCTCTATCGGTCAGGGAGACATTTTGGTGACGCCGTTGCAGATGGCCCAAGCGATGGCCACGCTGGCCAATGGTGGAAGCCTGTTTCAATCCAGAATTGTCAGGCAGGTCCAAACCTTGAGCGGAGAGGTTGTATATACCTACAGCCCGCGGGCGAAGGACATCTTAAATCTCGGCAAAGTCACTCGAGAAGAGTTGAAAGAAGGGATGCTCGGAGCCGTGAATAGCAAAAACGGAACGGGCGGTTCGGCAAGTTTGGACAACGTAAAAGTGGCTGGAAAAACCGGCACTGCTCAATGGGGGCCGAAAAAGAAAGAACGAACCGCTGCCTGGTTTGCCGGGTTCGCGCCGGCCGATAATCCTCAATACGCCTTTGCCGCCGTGTACGAGGGAGCGGTGGGTGAGCCAGCCCATGGGGGCACCAAAGCCGCCCCCATGATTGGTGACCTGCTCCGAGAATTATTCAAAGAGGTTCCGAAAAAATCCTCCGAGAAAGAGAACAACGACCACAATGATCAGGACGACGATTCTGATCAGAGCGATTAACAACGCCGGGATCGCACGGGAACGGTGGGTGCGATTCGCTCGAAGTGTTCTAGCTGTTTTTTTAGTCGCCTCGAGAGTGTATGGAGTAAGGAGCCGGGAGGGTCTGGATCGGACAACCGTTCCCGGCGTTGTCAATGTTTTCCCCTTGCGGGCTGAAGGCTTTGCGTAGAGTCTCCTCCGATGTTTATGAAACGGACCCCTATACTTATAGCCGTTCTGGCGTTGGCATCTGGAGTCTACGCAGAAGACGCCAAGCCCAGCCCGTCTCCAGCCGGCGGGCAGACCTCGCCGAGTGGCGGTAGCGCGTTCAAGGACGAAAAGGACAAACTCAGCTACACAATTGGCGTCGATATTGGTAAGACCCTCCAGCGGATTCCCGCAGAGCTAAATCAGAGCGCTTTGACTCAGGGGATAACGGATGTGCTCGGAAATAAGCCAAAGGCCCTAACCGATGCTGAGCTGCAACAAGTGATGCAGGCGTTCCAGCAAAAGCTCGCTCAGCAGCGTGAGGAGCAAATGGTACAGAAACAACAGGACCAGAAGGTCACGGCTGAAAAGAACAAGGCCGAAGGAAAGAAATTCCTGGATTCGAATTCCAAGCAACCTGGCGTCACCACTTTAGCCGACGGACTGCAGTATAAGGTAGTCAAGAACGGCACCGGCGAAAAACCGAAGGACACCGACGTTGTTGAGGTAAATTATAAAGGCACACTCATCGACGGCAAAGAGTTCGACAGTTCTGCGAAGAATGGCGGTCCAGTTTCGTTTCCAGTAAATGAGGTAATCAAGGGTTGGTCCGAAGCCTTGAAGTTGATGCCTGTTGGCTCGAAGTGGCAACTTTATCTGCCCCCTGAATTGGCCTACGGAGATGAGGGCGAGGGAGACGATATTGAACCGGGTTCAACCTTGGTTTTCGAAGTCGAGCTACTAGGGATCAAGAAGGACGACAAGGGAGCCAGCCAGGCTCAACCAAGCCCGAAGACTCAGTAGCGCCGAACAGGCAATAGCCGCAAAAAAAGACGTTAAGCGCTGCGAAGAATTTCGCCTAGTCCGGCATCGCTGGACTAGGCTTTATCTTTTTCAGGAACCGTGCTTTATAGTGTCGCCTTGCTCTTTTTGCTCTTCCGCCTTTGCTAAGCGACTCAACTGAGTTGACAGAACCTGCGGCGTGATAGGTTTTGCAGCTATTCCTGTGCGCCGCGGAAACCCAGAATCATGCTCTCCGAACCGCCAAGCTCAGGTCGCGCAATTGCCTTTCGGTGACCTCAGCAGGAGCGTCCATCATCAAATCCTGACCACGACTGTTCTTGGGAAATGCGATCACGTCCCGAATGTTCGCGGTGCCGGTGATTATCATCAAAAGGCGATCGATTCCCAGAGCGATCCCGCCGTGGGGCGGTGCGCCGAAGGAAAAGGCGCTCATTAGATGCTGGAACAGCCTCTTCTGCTGTGCCTCACTGATACCCAGAGCAGAAAAGACTTTTTGTTGGAGGTCCGATTCATGAATACGCAGGCTGCCTCCACCGATCTCGACACCGTTTAATACGACATCGTAGGCAACCGCCCGGACTTTGCCGAATTCACCCTGCTCCAGAGACGGGATATCCTCAGTTTTGGGACGAGTGAACGGATGATGCATCGCGTTCCATTTATTCTCAGCAGGGTCAAACGACATCAGCGGGAAGTCAGTTACCCAGAGAAATTTTAACTCGTCCGGATCCGTTATCAGCTTGGTGAATTCAGCTACCTTCAGCCGAAGTCGCCCCAGCACGATGCAGACGGTTTCCCAACTATCCGCGCCGAAAAGGATAAGATCGCCTTCTTCGATCCCCATTTTCTCAGTAAGCGACTTTCGTTCGGACTCCGAGAAAAACTTAACGATTGGCGACTTCCATTCTCCATTTTCGACCTTGATAAAGGCCAATCCCTTGGCGCCGGCTTGCTTAGCCAGATTGGTTACTTCTTCTATCTGGCCGGTTGTGATGTTGGCGAACCCCTTTGCATTGATTGCCTTCACAACGCCTTTTTGGTCCAGGGCCGCTCTGAATACTTTGAATTGAGAGTTTCGGAAAGTCTCGCTGAGATTGACCAACTCTGTTCCAAATCGGAGGTCGGGTTTGTCGCTGCCGAAACGGTCCATCGCTTCCTGATAAGTTAGCCTTGGAAACGGCGTGGGAATGGTTACCTCTCGGGTGGCAGCGAAAATCTCCTTTAGCAGGCCTTCTACCAGGCGAAAGATGTCCTCTTGGGTAGTGAACGAAGCCTCAATATCGATCTGGGTAAGCTCGGTGATTCGGTCAGCACGCGGATCTTCATCGCGAAAGCATTTGGCGATCTGGAAATACCTTTCTGCACCCGCGACCATCAACAGCTGTTTGTATTGTTGAGGTGAT
The DNA here is from genome assembly GCA_019237325.1 of Verrucomicrobiota bacterium. Classification (GTDB taxonomy): domain Bacteria; phylum Verrucomicrobiota; class Verrucomicrobiia; order Chthoniobacterales; family JAFAMB01; genus JAFAVN01. The sequence goes on from JAFAHI010000061.1 coordinate 9,537, forward strand.
TGCGCCAAGGCATAGAAAAGGCCCGGCATGACCCGGCTTGGCACCAAGAATTCTCTGGCGCCTTCTGGTGTGCTTTTGGAGAGAATCGGAGTCTCAATTTCCAGGAAACCTTCTCGATCCAAATAGTTCCTCGTTGTCCGGTTGAGAATGTGTCTGGCCTTTAGTTGGCGAACCATGGCTGGCCGCCGCAGATCGAGGTAGCGGTAAGTTAGCCGGAGGTCTTCATTGCTCAAGTTGGCATCCAGCTGGAACGGTAGCGGCGCGCACTGGTTCAAAATAGTTAGTCCTGAAACCACGACCTCGATTTCTCCAGTAGGCAATTTCGGGTTAGCGGTCCCTTCTAGACGAGGCACAACTTTTCCTTCAATCCTGATAACGTCTTCGTCGTGGAGCGAGTGTGCTTCCTTAGCAACGTCGGGATAACTCTCGGGCCGAAAGACAATCTGGGTAATACCTTCCCGGTCTCGCAGATCGATGAAGATCACTCCTCCGTGGTCTCGGCGGGATGCGACCCAGCCAGACAATTCGACCGTTTGCCCTACATCGGCAGCTCGCAGTTGGTTGCAATGGTGCGTCCGATACATGGTCAGTTTTCCAGTTTTAAGTTAGTCTCAAGGTCCGTCTCTAAAACCACGGATTCCCCTCGGGTGCTCAGGTTCTTGAGTCGAATCTGCGGCCACTCCTGTCCAACGACTAAGGCGTATTGAGCGCCGAGTGACTCAGCCGTCTGAAACTGTTTAGCTACCTTTGCCGCCTCAAGAGGAAAGTCGATAGATAGCCCGGCTGCTCTTAGCCGCGTCGCCAATTTAATCGCTTCCGGTCTACGAGTCTCACTTGCGATGACGATGTATCCCCGCAGCGCACGTTTGCCCATCCGTTCCGCCGCCAGAGCTCGAGTGTACGGCAACTCCTCCAGAAAATTACGCAATACCACATCGCCGATCGCGAAACCCGCTGCGGGCAAATCGACGGATCCGTCACTGATAACCTCGATCAGTTTATCATAACGCCCGCCGCCGGCGATGGCGCGGTTTTCCTGGCCGCGATCAAACAGCTCGAATACAAGGCCCGAGTAATAATCGAGACCTCGTACGATAGTGAGATCCAGCTCACAGAAACCTTCGATTCCGCGCCAACGGAACTCGCGAAGCAGGTCCTCGAACCCGGGTAATTGATCGGGGGGTGTCGCTAGGAAAGAATGGATTTGCTCAAGAGTCAGTTTGAGCGCAGCTAGCTTCTCGGCTAGTCGACTTTCCTCTTCCCGACCAAGCTTGTCGATGACGCTGAGAAATTCCGCGATCCGATCGACTGGTACGTCGTGGCGTTTGAGAAATTCTGACCACAAATTGCGATTACTGAGGCGGACAGAAAAATCGCGTTCAGTTAAACCGAAGCAACGCAGCAAATGAATCGCGAGTGAGATAAGCTCGGCATCAGCAGCCGGTGAATTATCGCCGATCAGATCGCAGTTGATCTGATAAAACTCGCGCAACCGCCCTTTCTGCGGCTTCTCAAAACGGAAAAAGGGCGAAATGCTAAACCATTTTATCGGTTTCTTAAAATCGCGTTCCCGGGCTGCGACGAGACGCGCCACGGTTGGAGTCATTTCAGGTCGAAGACAGACGTCACGGCCGCCTTGGTCCACGAAGCGGAACAACTGCGACTTCAGCTCCTCACCACTCTTTTTCTTGTAGAGATCGGTCGACTCCAAAGTAGGGCCGTCGTACTCCGCGAACCCAAAATTCGCCGCCGTTGTACGCCAATACTCAACTATGTAATTCAGCCAAGCGCGATCCTCGGGATAAAAGTCGCGAAAGCCCGGCAGACGCTGCAGTTCCATTTGAAGAACGGCAAGCATGCATTTATTCGGCCGTTTTGCAAACGGTTCGGTGTTCGGCGTTCACCGTTTGGCGTTCGGCGCTCAACGTTCATCGCTAGAACGGCGCGGCCGGAAATGGTGATGCTAGGGCGGTCGAACAAAAAGGGTCCGCGTTTCTCCCGCGGACGCGGGACTACGGCGCGATAGGCTCAATGGGACACCGTGCTGCCGCCGGACGCCAAACGCCAAACGGTGAACGCCAAACGCCAAACTCAATCCACAACATGGAAGCCGGTGGAGCGAAGCGCCTTGATGGCTTGCGGCAGTTGTCGGTCGCGCACCAAGATGTAATCGGTATCAAATGTGCCGATTGGTAGGATACCGATACCGGCATGGGCCAACGGGACAGCAACCGAAACGAGGATACCGACGAGATCGAGGTCGAGCGGTCCCTCAATCTTGATGGCGCGCCAGCCTCTGCTGGCTCGGACCTCGTCGCTCACCTCTGAATTCGCGCAAACGATCGAAAGCTGATCGGTGCTCCGCGATACCGAAAAGAAACCGGTACGGGTCGCCCATTCCGGGATCGGGTTAGAGGGTTCTAACCTGCACACGGCAAGCACGTCGGGCAGGAGCGATAATTGTAATCTTGGCGCTTCCATGGGACCGACAACATTGCAGAGGGACAGCCTTTGCGCCACTAACAGTTTGCGGTTCACAGTTCGCCGTTCACGGTTCACCGTTGCTTGCTAAAACGGGGTGTTGTACTTCGGCGCCCTTCCGAAAACGCAAATGAGACCTATAGGACTTATGAGACCTATAAGTCCCATCTGTGCTTATCCTCGAAGATATGAACGGTGAACTGTGAACGGTGAACCGAGAACCTGTTCGGTTTGACGCGCAGGAGAACCATGGAACACTGTGCGTGCCATGGCTCGACCCGCAAAACGAACAAAGATTGTCGCAACGATTGGTCCGGCAAGCGAAAGCGAAGAGATGCTCCGGCGCTTGATCGACGCCGGGATGGACGTGGTTCGGCTTAACTTTTCGCATCGCTCAGCCGAGCAAGCGAAACCGCTGGTAGCAAGGATTCGCAAAGTGGCGGACGAGCTCGGCGTCTTCGTCGGGATTTTGGGAGATTTGCGTGGTCCTCGCATCCGGGTGGGCGAGATGCAGGACGGAGCCGTTGAGCTCGAGCAGGGTCAGAAAATTGTGCTGACACCGAACTCGGTAGTCGGAACTGCCGAGAAGATCGGAGTCAGTTTCCGAGGTCTGGCTAACGACGTTGCTCACGGGACGATCGTTTTGCTGGATGATGGCAACATCGAACTGCAGGTAATGGATCGGCTCGTCGGTGGGGAAGTCCTTTGCGAAGTTCTCCGTGGAGGTGAATTGAAGAGCAACAAAGGTGTAAACCTAAAAAATCGGCTCATCTCGTTACCTTCTCTGACTACGAAAGACTATCAGGACCTGGATTTTGCTGTATCACAGGACCTCGATTTTTTAGCGCTGTCCTTCGTCCAGTCCGCAGCGGATGTCCGGTTCCTGAAGCAAACCCTGGCGGAACGAGGAGCCAGCATCCCGGTCATAGCCAAAATCGAGCGGCAGAATGCTCTCGAGGACATCGAGAATATCGTCAAGGAGTGCTTCGGGGTGATGGTAGCTAGAGGCGACTTGGCTTTGGAAATGAGTTTCGAAGATGTTCCGATAGCCCAGAAACGGATCATTTCGGTTTGCCGCCAGGCTGGGGTTCCGGTCATTACCGCGACACAAATGTTGGAGTCGATGACGGCCTTTCACAAGCCAACCCGAGCCGAGGCGGCGGACGTCGCGAACGCGATTTTGGATGGCACGGATGCGGTGATGCTTTCCGGAGAGTCGGCAGTGGGCAAATTTCCGGTGGAGGTTGTGGCAACCATGGCCACCATCGCGGGCAGAGCGGAACTGGCCTGGATGCGCGGCGAGTTGCCAAGTTCCGTAGAATTGAGACGGGTGGCCGACTTGGATGGTGCGGTAGGTCAAGCGACAGCAATGATCGCGAGCTCGGTCTCAGCGCGGGCAATCGTAGCGGCTACCACCTCTGGGACAACGGTTCGTCGAGTCTCTTGCCATCGCCCGAAGATGCCGGTCATTGCGCTCTGTTCATCGTCGGAGACCTGCCGCCGAATGAGTCTGCTTTGGGGTGTCGAACCCGTTTTGGTACCCCCGATTATCGGAACAGCCCACCTGGTGAAGTCGAGCGCAGAAGCGGCGGTGAAAGTGTTACAGGCCCAACCCGACGACGTCCTGACGATCGTTGCAGGCACTCCTTACAACGTCTCCGGCAAGACCAATCTGATTAAGATCGAGGTAGTGCAAGATGCGCTGAAGGGAGAGGCAAAGACGTTCGGAGAGTAGGTCCCGCGAAGGGGCGAACGGGCGAAACGGCGAGTGGGCGAATGGGCGAATGGGCGACGCGAGTGGAACGGCCACGTGGTCGGTAGGGCGAAAAACTCGGTGCGCGCGGGACGCCGATTTCTGAAGACGGATATCCGCACCGGTTTTGAGCCGCAACCCCTGGCGAACCACCCCAGAGAATAGCGCCGAACCGCACGCTCTGTTCATACCCGTCTGCGGAGCTCGCCACGCGTGACGGCTCAAAACCGGCGCGGGCAAATTGAAAAGACATGGCCAGCGATGGGCGCGCCGAGTTTTTCGCCCTACCGATCACGTGGCCGTGCCACCCGCATCGCCCATACGCCGACACGCCCTCCTAAAGCTGTTTCACCTGATAGCCTCGCCCCTGCAAGGCTCGGACCAGGCCATGGTCGCCAACGAGGTGGCCTGAGCCAACGATCACTAGATAATTGCCGTCGCTCTCGAGGAAACGTTCTATTTGCGGCAACCATTTCTGGTTTCGCTGCAAGAACATCGATTCGAAACTCTTCGGATCGCTCCATTCATCCTGATTCAATAGGCGATCCAAGGTATTGATCCGGCCGTCCTTCCAGGCAACCACCAGCTCATCGAGAATGGCTTTTGCTGCCGGCAATGAGACGATTGCTTCTACCAGTCGGGCTTCGCCGGAGGCGTCGTCTGAAGTGAGAACCCTGGCTTGGTCCCGGACAGTTTCCAAACCCAATACCGGTTTACGGGTATTCTTAGCCTGCGCGAAAAAGTATCGGTCCACACCTAGATCTTCTCTGAAACCGGCTAACTCCGTGTAGCGGCTGGTGATAAGCTCTCCGAGCAACGCCGGTTTAAATCGTCTGGCTTTTTTGTAGGAGATGCCCAACTTCGCCAATACCTGCTTCACCAGCCTGATAGTGGCGGGCGAAACATGGTGCTCCAGGTTATCACCGGGCGGGTACACACCTACTTCCTCGAACTCGCGCAAGACTGCCTGCTGCGAAACGGTATTCAAATCCACCTCGAATACGACCCGTTGCGAGTTGTTGAAAGCTTGTTGCAGCGCCGGGTTTAAGGGGTAGGCGGACGCCGGCAGTACGTGGATCGACCCCAATAGATACACTGAATTGTGGGAACCCTTGACCTGCCAAAGCGTGCTCTTGCTGCCGGCGCCCGGCCAGGTTGAACACGCGTTGAAAAGCAGTGTCGAGCTGAGTGCGAGCGAAACGAGTCCGACGAATCGAAAGAACTTGCTACTTGGTTTTTGGTGCATCAGTACCGCCGAGGGGCGTGCGCTCGCTGCGATTGTCGGGAATGGTCAGATTTTTTCCCACGAGACCCATCACCCCATCAAAAGCCTCTTCCGAGATACCGTGGGAAACCTTCACGCGGAACCTTTCCCAGAGAAACTCCTCCATTCGCATCCATTTGCCACGATAGTTAACCCGTTGAGTCCAAGCGCAGACGGTGATGATATTCTGAAGTTGTTGGATCCGCAAAAAGAGGATGCCGGCTCCGACAACCACCAGAGTGCTGGTCGCTAAAAGCACTGTTGAAATGTCATCACGCAGATTCAGCTGTGCATCGTTGTTTGCGTTGCGTTCAGCCAGAACAGCATTTTCGTAAGCTTGCAATGCGAAGATCGCGGCGTGGATCTCGCTCAACAGGGATCCGCTTCCCGCTGAAAGCAGCATAGCGACTGCCTCGTTCGTCTGTCCGCTCTCCTTGAGAGCGATACTTTGACTCAACTCATCCAGTTTCTTCTGGACGGCGGTGGTTAGTCGCCCGACTTGAGCGAGTTGGTGAGGGTCGGCAGCTAAAACCTGGCGAAGATTTAACAACTGGGACGGCAATTCGGCTTTTGCGAGCCAAAAGGGTAAGAGGTTGGCCATCTCCCCGGTTAGAAGATAACCCCGCTGAGCATTGTCAGCTTGGTCGAGCAAGTCTCGGATGACGAACAGTTGTTCGCGAGCCACGTGCATCCGTCCCACAATCTCCAGTCCAAGCCCTTGATCGCGTCGGAGCTGCCTTGAAACGAAGAAAAACAGCCCCGCGATAAGAACAGGAATCGCAATCACCACGAAAATCAGAACGCGGCGATTGTATTGGAGGGAACTCCCTTTCATTGGTTTCCCGACCGTGGTGGCATTGCCGCTCACGATGTTACGATAAATGGACGCGGCTTCTGGGCAATTTAATAAATTCGCCGGGCGGTGATCGAGCGTGCTAAACTGGACATAACTCGGCTGGGCATAACTCGGATAATGCAAGTTATAGCAAAAGATGATTCAAAGTCGACCGTAAACCGTGGGTTCAAAAAACGCGGTTGGTTGTGGCTGATTGGCTTGAGCGCCGTAATCGTCTTATCGGGGTTAAGCTGGTACTACTTCTGGCCCCGCCAAATCTCGTCATCGGGCGGCTTATACTTTCCTTACCGTCTCGAGTTGGCTGTGCCCCGATTTGCGCAGGGCGATGAGAGATGGGCAAATGATTCTTTGGCGGGGACTCAGGGAACTATGGCTGCGGAAGGGTGTGCAGTGAGTTCCGCCGCAATGGTTCTGGCGTTTTACGGTTTTGAGCTAGATCCCGGGCAGTTGAACCAATTCTTGATCACTCACGATGGCTACACGGGTGAAGGTTGGCTGGTCTGGGAAAAAGCGGCTGATTTTGTTCCGGGTAAAGCAAAAAAAGCTTACGAAGATCTTCCTTCCTTTTTTCTGATCGACAGTAATCTCCTTCGGGGGAACCCGGTAATTATTCGGCTGCGGCTGCCGGGCGGGGTCACTCACTTTGTCGTGATTGTTGGTAAACGCGGTTTTCACTATTTGATCCAAGATCCAGGATCTGGGGGTGAACAGGGAGTCTATCCGCTAGATGAATTGACTGAGAAAATCGAAGCGCTTCGGTTCTATCAAAAGGTCGGTTAATGGTTCGACCTTCAAGGTTCAAAGTTCTAAAGTGCGCTCTCTGGTTTGGCACAACCTCGAACTTTGAACGTAGAACCTTGAACCTGGTACCTTTCCAGCTAGGTTCGCGGCGTGGAGCTTTCTCTTCTTAAATCGAAGATTCACGGGGCCTGTGTTACAGACGCCGACGCGAATTATGAAGGCAGCGTAACCGTCTCTGCAGATCTGGCGGAGCTAGTCGGTCTCGAGGAGTACGAAAGAATTTTAGTGGGCAACCTGACGAACGGTGAACGATTTGAGAGTTATGTCGTTTACGGCGTTAGGAATGCAGGTGTGATCCAACTAAATGGCGCGACCGCGCATTTGGGAAAGCCGGGCGATCGCCTGACAATAATGAGTTTCGGCCTGTATGACGCTGAGGAAACGGCGATTCACCAACCGAAAGTAATCTTCCTCAACGAAAAAAACCGGGTCACTAAACAGCACTAATCCCGGCTAAACAAGGCAACGAATGCGCCGTCCATCCCGTCACGGGTTGGCAGGATGCTTTTTTTGCTCACTAGTCTCAGGTAAGGGATCGACCGGCCGATCAGAGCTACGACTTGGTCATTTTCTTCCGGTTCAACGCTGCAAGTGCTGTGAACAAGCCGGCCGCCGCTACGCAGGTACGGAACCACGTTTTCCACGATTCGGGTTTGCAACTTCGGCATCCGTCGGAAATCATCCGGAGTAAGCCGCCAGCGGACGTCGGTCCGACGCCGGATCACGCCGGTGTTAGTGCAAGGTACATCGAGCAAGATCGCGTCGAAGCTCCTGTCTGGTAGAGAAGGCGGGCCTTGTAACCAATCAACCCTCATAATGGTGGTGTTGGAAACGCCTAGCCTGGCGAGGTTCTCGCGCAACCGGGTCAGTCGCGACGGTTCATAATCGCAAGCCAGGACGGATCCGGAATTAGCCATTAACTGAGCGAGATATCCAGTTTTCCCACCCGGAGCTGCACAGGCATCCAAGACTTTTTCTCCAGGACGCGGGTTGAGAACCTCGCAGGCCAGTAGAGTGCTCGGGTCTTGAACGTATACTACCCCGGACGCAATCCAGCTTGCCGGCAAATGGTCGACCTCTAAACAGTCGGTATGGAGCAGCGACTGCTTCGCTCCATCCGCTTCCTGGAGAAGGGCTTCTTTGGTGGCGCGCAGTTGGTTAGGACGAACGTAAATCTTTGCCGGTTCGTTGTTCCATCGGCAGAGCCCTTCTGCCCCGCCTGAGCCAAGCTCGTCGCTCCAGCGCGAATAGAGAAATTCCGGGTGCGACCAGCGAATATAAGCGGGCGCGCTATCGACGTCACAGAAAACGGCATCTCTCTCGTTGATCGCTTTTCTGAGTATGGCATTCACCAAGGACCTGGCGGGTCCCGCCAGGTTAACGGTTTCATAAACAGCGGCGTGGGGTGCAACCCGCATCTTATAGAGCTGGTAGAGCCCGAGCTGCAGAACCAGGCGGGTCCGGCTATCAAGTTTTGACGGCCGAAAGCGCTCAATAATAAAGTCCAACAAAGAGCGGTTACGGATGACTCCGTAGAATGCCTCGGTGACAAAAGCCCGGTTAACCGGGGTTAGCCGGCAGCCATCCAATGTGCGGTGGAGCACATCGTCAGCGAATGCTCTGGATGATTCCCATTGCTGCAATGCTCTGAGGCAACTTTGCCGAGGATTATCACCTGCCATAACCGGTACCGTTCGTTCACTCCAGCTCTCACGGTTGAGCAGCATTCTCAGAGAGAACTCCTAGAGTGTTCCACGTGGCGGGTCTACCGGCTAGCAGAAACGGTAGGGATGAGCTCCCGACTACGCAAAGCCTGCGTCGCGGCCAAGCTCTGTGACTTTGAAAAGGCCTTACGCTAGGGCGCGCCATAGCGAAGCGGCGGCGGCCCGCTCATCCGAGCCCCACCCGGACGAGCAGGAGCTCGTCCCTACCAGGCCTGCTTCGCTGCCAACTAAACCGTGCCTCGGCCGATACCGTGATACTGAAAGCCGAGATCTCGCATCGTGTTTGGGTCGAGCAGGTTCCGGCCATCGAAGATCAACGGTGTGTGCATCAAACGCCTCACTTCGGAAAAGTCGACGTTCTCGAACTCTTTCCATTCGGTGGCGATGATGAGCGCCTCCGCGTCTCGGACGGCATCGAGTGCAGACGAGACCAGAACTGTGTCCGGGCAGAGTTTGAACTCCCGCACTTTTTCGATTCCCTTCGGATCGTATGCAACGACATGTGCGCCTTCCCGGGTAAGATCGTTGACCAACTCGATTGCGACCGAGCTGCGGACATCATCGGTATCCGGCTTGAAGGTCAGGCCCCAGACCGCTAGGCGTTTCTCTTTCAGAACCCAAAGCGTATCGCGTAGTTTCTTTAGAAAACGCTCTCGTTGATTCTGATTGATTCGCTGGACTTCCTTCAGAAGGTGGAAAGGCGTACCGAGCTGTTCGCTAATCGCGATAAAAGCCGCGATGTCTTTCGGAAAACATGAGCCTCCGTAACCAAGGCCCGCGCTGAGAAAACTCCGCCCGATTCGTTTGTCAGCTCCGATACCGTCAGCGACCTTCTGAACATCGGCGCCGCTGGCTTCACAGATGGCCGAAACCGCGTTTATGTACGAGATCTTAAGCGCCAGGAACGAATTGGCCGCGTGTTTGATCAGTTCAGCGCTGTTTATGTCGGTAACCATCACCGGCGCCATGAACGGCTCGTAAATTTTCCGCATCAGCGCTAATGCGCGGTCACTGTTTGCTCCGATAACGATGCGATCTGGACGCATCAGATCATCCACTGCGCATCCTTCTCGCAGGAACTCGGGATTGCTGACCACATCGAACTCGGCTTCGGCCTTATTGTATCGCCGAATGGTATCGGCAACTTTCTCGCCTGTCTTGACCGGCACGGTGCTCTTGTCGACGATCACGCGGTAGCCCTTGAGCACGGACGCAATTTCGCGGGCGACCCTTTCAATATAGGTAAGATCGACGCTTCCGTCGCTTTGCGGTGGCGTAGGCACAGCGATAAAGATGACCTGAGAGTTGTCAACGCCGTCCTCAATGCTTGTCGTGAAGCGGAGCCGGCGCGCAGCTACATTCCGATGAACCAGGTCTTCGAGCCCTGGTTCATAAATTGGGATGGTCCCGCTCTGCAGCGCTTTTACTTTTCTCTCGTCATTATCGACACAGATGACGTTGTGTCCTACCTCGGCAAAACACGTTCCCGTCACCAGTCCCACGTAACCCGAACCAATAATGGCAATTTCCATACATCCTAGTCTTCCAACGGTCCCCACTACGGAAGCTTTAGCCTCTTGTCCAGTGAAAGCTCTCGAGTCCACTGGCTACAGCCCCGGGCTGAGATTCACCGGGAAGCCATATTTTGGCAGATCCTTCAGCGTCAAAATTAACTCCACACCATAGGTGGTTTTGTTTCCACCGTTATTGTTTTCGTAAAGTCCGAGCGAGGCGATCCAGCTACTGAGATCCCGGTGGATCGTATACTTTTGAACGCCCAACCGGCCGGTAGTCTGGTCATATTCCTCCAGGATACTGAAGCCCCAGTTGGAATTAATCCTGAAGTAGGTCTGCAAATAAGTGCTGTTGGTCTTGGGCTCCAGTGGATTGTGATTCAGGTAAGAGTGCAACAGCGTGACATCGATGTTTGGAGTAACGGTCCAGGTCAAATACGTGTTGAACTCCCAGAACTGGTTTTTATCGATCCAAGGGATCTGCGCGTACTCGGTAAGATTGAGCCAAGGTACCGGATTGAAGCGGACTTGGGCCTGGATAGGGGAATAA
>JAFAHI010000197.1 GCA_019237325.1 Verrucomicrobiota bacterium
TCATGCTGATTGGGGGCATTGTTGGCGCAGTGACGGCGTACGGCATGGAATGGTACGCCATGGGATATTACTATCCTCTCGACGTTGGCGGACGCCCTTTAAATAGCTGGCCTCTTTACATCCCGATCACTTTCGAATTAACCGTCCTCTTCTCCGCCTTATCCGGACTTGCCGGTTTTCTGATCTTATGCCGTCTGCCTCGCCTCCATCATCCGCTCTTCAGCGTTCCTGGCTTTGAAGGAGTCAGCACGGATAAATTTGTCCTCTGGATCGAGGCGGTCGATCCCTGTTTCGATGAGCCAAACGTGCGGCGGCTTTTCGTCGAGCTGCAAGCCAAAGCAGTTACCGAGGTGCATGGCAAATGAAAGGAAATCGGCTTCGTCTCCTGTTGCTGCTGCCGATTTTGTTCGGATGTGGATGCCGCGAAGAGATGCGGAATGATTCCCGTTTGAAGCCGCTTCAGGAAGACCCTTTCTTTGCGGATCGAAACTCGTCGCGTCCGTTAGTTCCTAACACCGTGCCGCATGGAGAAGCTAATAACGACGATTTCTTTTATCAAGGCGAAATAAACGGGAAGCTAGTACGTGGGTTTCCCGGCCAGGTCACTAAAGAACAGCTCCGAAGAGGCCGGGACCGATTCACCATTTACTGTTCCGTTTGCCATGGTCCCACCGGCGAAGCTGATGGGATGATTGTGCAACGCGGGTTTCCGCAGCCGCCGTCATTTCATGAGCAACGATTGCGTGATGCGCCCGAGGGGCATTTTTTCCACGTTATTACCCATGGCTATGGCGTGATGTATCCTTATGCCGACAGAATCACGCCGGAAGACCGCTGGGCGATCATTGCATACATCCGAGCGCTGCAGCTCTCGCGAAACTCAACGATCAACGACGTTCCGCCGGACCAGAAGGGAAGATTAAATGGCCCCTGATATGGAAAGCGCTTCTTCCAGATTGGCCATCGCTCAGAGATTCGGCGCCATCTCGTTTTGCGCCGGGTTTGTAGTGGTCGTTGTTAGCTTGTTTTTAGCTCCCGCGCATACGTTCCCGTCCTATCTCATGAGCTTCATTTTCTGGCTCGGGCTAACGCTGGGTTGTTTCCCCATATTGATGCTCTCTCATCTCGTTGGCGGAATTTGGACGGCTCCGATCCGTAAATTTCTTGAGGCTGGTATAAGCACACTTCCGGCGATGGCCGCTCTATTAATCCCTCTGTTTTTTGGTTTCAGTTACGTCTTCCGCTGGACCCAGCCCGTTGATTTACGGACTGCCGAAGTGCTGGAACGGAAAGAGATCTACTTAAATCTGCCCTTCCTCGTTGCGCGTACCTGTCTGGTCTTTTGCATTTTGGGAGCGTTTGCCTTCTATCTTCTGCGGTGGTCCAGGCGGCAAAAGGAACGGTCGGAGCCGGGACCCACGGTCGTGCTTAGAAGAATTAGTGCGCCAGGGTTAGTCGTGTTCTCGCTGATAACCTCGTTCGCGGTGGTGGACTGGGTCATGTCCCTGGAACCGGATTGGTACTCAAGCATATTTCCGATGATCGTCATTGTTAACCAGGTCGTATCCGCTCTCGCGCTCAGCATTGTCTTGGCCCGGGCACTTCTGCTGGGTCCGAACCAGGTCTCAGCAGGCCAACTCAACCAGCTTGGGGACCTGCTCCTGGCCTTTCTCATGCTCTGGGCTTATTTCAGCATGGCAGAGATCCTCATCATTTACGCGGGAAACCTACCGCTCGAAATTAACTGGTACCTTCATCGGATGCGCGGCGGATGGCTTCCGGTAAGTTGGGTGCTGGCAGGTCTCACTTTCGGTTTACCTTTTTTCCTGTTGTTGTTTCGACAGCTGAAACGGGCACCTGGATGGTTGAGTGGTATTTCCGTGTGGCTGCTAGTGATGTACGCCGTCTGTGTATTCTGGTACGTCGCACCTACTTTTCGGGCGTCGATCTCCCTGGACTGGCCCGATCCCTTTACCTTTTTTGGAATCGGCGGTGCTTGGGTGCTGGTTTTCAGCCGTCAACTAATCCGGAGTTTAGGGATGATTGGTGTGTCCGGTGAAGCGGCAAACCCTTAGAAAGCCTGGCTATGTCCTCTGATTCCACCCAGAAAGGCTACGAAACAAAAGACATCCCCTTCTGGCCCTGGGTCTGGTTTGCTGCCGGCTTTATTGTGAGCCTGATTGTCGTCTACCTGATCTGCCTCCTGTTCGCAAACGTGTTAGTTCGACCGGGTACAATCATGGGCAGAACCGAGCATGACCGCGACGCCGCACTCGACCGCTTTCCGCAGCCGCAGTTGCAAACGAATGATCCGAGAGATTTAAACGATTATCTTCGGGCTAAGAACCAGGAGCTAACCACTTACGGGTGGGTTGACCGTAAGAATGGAGTTACCCGCATCCCCGTCGAGCGGGCCATGGATCTTTTCCTTAGCCGGGGAGCGCCGGTTCGGCCGCCGGATAGCGGTTTAACCGAGATTGACATGCAAATCCAAAAGGCAGGAGGAGCGAAAATCTTACCTCCTGCCGCCGCCGAGAAACCAAGTCCATGAGTTGGCGTATCTTGTTTCTCCTAGTCGTGTTTGAGCGATTTCTCCTTTGGGATGGGTTAGCTCAAGTCACGGACCCGGCCAGAGATCCTAACCGTGACATTCGTTTCGAACAGCGGCTCAACCAGGTCGTAACTTTAGACGAGCATTTCACCGATGAACATGGAAACACGGTTCGACTGGATCAATATTTTCATCAACGACCGGTAATTCTAGCGCTCGGATATTATCAATGTCCGATGTTGTGTGGAGTGGTGCTGAACGCGCTAGTGCAAGGTCTGCAGGACTTGCCGCCGACGCTGGCCAAACGCGATTTCAATTTCATTTTTGTCAGCATCGATCCACAGGAGAACCCAGAGTTAGCCAATAATAAATTGGAGAACTATCTCCGCCGGTATGGATGGGCGCCGGCCGCTGAACGGTGGCACTTTCTAACCGGTGTAGAACCCTCGATTAAACGGTTAGCGGATCAGGTCGGGTTCCGCTATCGATACGATCAGGTCTCCAAGCAGTATGTCCATCCGAGCGGTCTGGTGGTGTTGACTCCAAGCGGCAAAATTTCGAGTTACCTGTTGGGGGTCGAATTCCCAGCAAAGGAAATCGATCGCTCAATCAGCCTGGCGCGAAATGACGCGGTGGGCGCAGCGGTTTCGCCGTTAATCTTGCTGTGTTTTTCTTCCAATGTAGCGCCAGGCACCGTCGCGTACGTCGTACTGGTGATAATGCGAGTGGCGGCAGTTTTAACCATGATCCTTCTTGGGGTCATCATTTACCGGGCGAACCGGGCTAGGAGCAAAGACTTGACTACATGAGCAGGGTTCTCCTAGCAGAGATCCAGTTTTTCCCAGATCAAGCCTCCAAGATGGCGGTGCGGGTCGATACGCTCCTCATTTGGCTGATTCTGTTAACCGGCTTTGTGACCTTCGCGATCGCGGTAGTGGTGATTTATTTTCTCGCTAAGTATCGGAAGCGCGCGGCGGCTGATCGGAGTCCGCCTAAAACCGAGAATCTCGCGGTTGAGGTGACCTGGAGCGTAATCCCGTTTGTCATTTTCCTCGGCATGTTCGGTTGGGGGGCGAAGATTTACTTCAAAGAATCTATCGACCCGAAGAACGCGATGGAAGTGCACGTGATCGGGAAACAATGGATGTGGAAACTCGAGCATTTACAGGGCAAGCGGGAGATCAATGAGTTACACGTGCCGTTAGGTCAGACGGTCAAGCTCATGATGACGTCTCAAGACGTGATTCACAGTTTTTTTATGCCTGCGTTCCGGATCAAACAGGATGTATTACCTGGCCGCTATACCACGGAGTGGTTCAAAGCGACGAAGCTGGGAAGTTACCGAATATTCTGCGCTCAATATTGTGGGACGAATCATGCCTTGATGACCGGGCAAGTGATCGTAATGACACCGACGGATTTTGCGGCCTGGTTGAAGACGGGGCGGGAGACGGTGTCGGTTGCCCAGCGTGGAGAACAATTGTTTCATTCATTCGGATGTAGTGGCTGTCATGCGGCTCAAGCAGCCGTCCGAGCGCCATTGCTGGAAGGGATTTACGGCTCGCAGGTTCCACTGGCAGATGGCCGCATCGTGCATGCAGACGAGCGTTACCTGCGCGACTGCATCCTCATCCCGAACACACAAATTGTGGCGGGGTTCGAGCCCGTGATGCCGAGTTTCCAGGGCCGGATCTCGGAAGACGACCTCTTTGCGATAATAACCTACCTAATGAGTATCGGATCTTCGCCCCCGGAGGCCAATATACCGAACAGATAGGGACCGCGAATGGACGCAAATATAAACCGCGAATAGACACGAATGGAAGAACCTAACCGCGAATGGAAGCGAATAATGAACGGTTGAGCATGTGGTACGCGGATGCGACTCCGGGAGGGCGCGCGTCCTCGCGCGCCGTGAAGACGTGCCCGACCGCGAGGTGTATTCTTGCCTGCGGTTGTAGGAAAGTGCTTGGTTTCGCGAACAAAGGATCGCGGGGACGCGATCCCTCCCCAGCGATTGGCTCGCGCAGAATCAATGGACGAGTACGAAGCTGCCAGTGTGCGACCTAACGATATGCCATTACCCGTCCAAAACTATGTAATGATCGAGCGGGAGGAGCCACCTTCCTACCTGAAAGAGCACACCATAAGGTCCTGGTTACTCACTACCGACCATAAACGAATAGGACTTCTCTACCTATTCTCCATCATCGTGTTCTTTGCCATTGCTGCTACGGCCGCAGCGATTATGCGGTTGAACCTGTTGACTCCCCGAGGCGATCTCGTACAGGCCGAAACCTATAATAAGCTGTTCACGACGCACGGCGTGCTGATGGTCTGGTTTTTTTTGATTCCGTCAATACCTAGCGTGCTTGGTAACTTTGTGCTTCCGCTCATGCTGGGTGCTCGTGATCTGGCGTTCCCGAAATTAAACTTACTGAGCTGGTATATCTTTATTCTCGGTGGAGCGATCGCGCTCTACGCGCTGTTGGTCGGAGGCGTAGATACCGGCTGGACATTTTATACTCCTTACAGCAGCACCTATTCGAATTCTCATGTCGCCTTGATGGCAGCCGGAGTCTTCATCAACGGATTTTCTTCCATCCTTACCGGACTCAACTTCATCGTGACTACGCATAAGCTGCGCGCTCCAGGTATGACTTGGATGCGGCTCCGTTTATTTGTCTGGTCGATGTATGCCACTAGCCTGATTCTGGTGCTGGCGACTCCGGTCCTGGCTATGACGTTAACGCTGATGGCGCTGGAAAGGATCTGGCATGTCGGCGTGTTTGATCCGGCTCTCGGCGGGGATCCTTTGCTTTTCCAGCATCTATTCTGGTTCTATTCGCATCCTGCTGTTTACATCATGATTCTCCCGGGAATGGGAGTGGTGAGCGAACTGGTCTGTGCATTCTCTAAAAAACGGGTGTTTGGATACATGTTTGTGGCGTTTGCCAGTTTGGCTATTGCCCTGCTCGGATTTTTGGTCTGGGGACATCACATGTTCGTTAGTAGCCAGTCCGTCTTTGCCGGAATGATTTTTTCTTTCCTAAGCTTTGCCGTCGCGGTTCCATCTGCTATCAAAATTTTCAACTGGACCGCTACCCTTTACCGCGGCTCCATTTCACTCGATACGCCGATGTTGTATGCCATCGGATTTATCGGCCTATTTACCGTGGGTGGAATGACCGGGCTGTTCTTAGCCACGCTCGGGGTCGATGTTCATTTCCATGATACCTATTTCGTAATCGCTCATTTCCATTACATCATGGTGGGTGGAATGGTGATGGCGTTCATGGGCGGGCTCCACTTTTGGTGGCCGAAGATTTCGGGACGCTTGTACCCAGAATTTCTCGGGAAAATGACGGCAATTGTCACCTTTATCGGTTTCAACCTGACCTTTTTCCCGCAATTCATCCTGGGATATCTCGGTATGCCCAGACGCTACCACGCCTACCCGGAACAGTTTCAGGTGTACAACGATCTGTCGACCGCCGGTGCCTCCATCCTTGGCCTGGGGTATCTTTTGCCGCTCTGTTACTTAATCTGGTCATGCCGGTACGGGAAGCGAGCAGCCAACAATCCCTGGGGCGTAAAGGGGTTCGAATGGGAAACAACTTCACCGCCGCCGGTTCACAATTTTGAGCAGCCGCCGGTTCAAACGGAAGAGGTCTATAATTATCCACCGCCGGGGAATGAGGCGGTTGCTGACTAGTATGAGAAACGATCGTCCGCGTCGAAGCGAGATCGGAGAGAAACGCCTGGAGGGGAGCCGCTTTACACCGTTACTAAACTGCCCGCGAGTTTTTCCTTACCGTGCAAAAACGGCCGCGCTTCTGGGCAGCAGGCGGCTCCCGGAAATTACCCAGCGCGTGCCATCATTCTTTGGTAACGCAAAAACCGTACAAGACACCGATAGTACATGGCACGCGACGAGACGTTCTCGGGAGCCGCCTGCTACAAAACGTTGAGCTATGCGACAATTTTTTGCGCGAAGATGCGACTTGATTCGGGGCCAGTCAAAAGCGGCTCCCCTCCAGGCGTTATTCTCCGATCCCGGCTTGCAAGAGCATGATGAGTTAACCGCCGCTTAGAATGAAACAACTGATTCTATGACTAACAACCGCGCCATCCTCTACGAGCACTTCTCGGACGTCGAGCAGCAGCGAGAGACCTCAACAACAGGGATCTGGGTCTTTGTTGCATCCGAGATTATGTTCTTTGGCGCCCTGATACTGGCGTTCAGTGTTTATCGGTTTAGTTATGCCCGGGCGTTTAGTGAGGGTGCACAAGAGCTGAACGCAGTGCTTGGAGCGGTTAACACGGCAGTACTATTCACCAGCGGTTTGACCATGTCGCTAGCAGCCGCGACCAATAAAATGGGCGCGAAGTTTCCAACCATACTTTTGCTTCTGGTCAGTGCGATACTTGGAGCCGTTTTCCTGGCTATCAAGGGATTTGAATACCACGAGGACTGGACGAAAGGACTCTTTCCGGGGGAGGGTTTCCACTGGGGCGGGGCTAATTCACCGCAGGTTCAACTCTTTTTCATTCTGTACTTCATCATGACCGGATTCCATGCGCTGCACCTGCTCGTCGGCATCGGTCTCATCCTGGTGATAGCTTGGTTAGTTCTGAGAGGATGGATCCACGAAGAACATTTTATGCCTCTTGAAGTGGCCGGCATCTATTGGCATTTCGTCGATTTGGTCTGGATTTTCCTTTTCACGCTGCTGTACCTGCTGGGAGGTAAGGTATGAAAGGCAAAAATGAAGCGGTGCAGGCGGTGTGGACCTATGTGGCGTTACTGGTATTGCTAGTGATCTCAGTAGGTCTGCGAGTATTTCATCTAGGGATTGTGGAATCTATTTTGTTGCTCGTTATCGCTGGGATCGAAGCGGTTGCCGTGCTTTTGTTCTTTATGCGGGTTAAAGCGAGCAGCAGGCTAATCTGGCTCTTTGCCGGTGGCGGATTCTTATGGCTAGGAATCCTACTGGTCTTTGTCATCAGCGATTATGTGAGCCGCTCTTGGTGGCGGTAACCGAGAGCGCTTGGGATCGGATCGGTGTCGCCAACCGTTAATATGCAGGTCCTCGATTGGACGCCGCGGGTCTAGGAGCATCAAATTTCAGAGGGCAACTGCTAGGAATCAAAGCGAACCGCCCGACACGATGCTTCTTGTTATTAAGCATCTTGACCGCGGACCGGGCGGTCTAGGATTAGCCTGCGAGAAACTGCTTTCGATAATCAGCAACGCACTTTTCGACGACCCGCAACGCCGCCTCGGCCGGAAGAATATCTTCAACAACCACCTCTTTAGCCTCCAACGCCTTATAATCTTCAAAAAAGCGCCGCAGCACAGCGAGTTTGTGCGGCGGCAGTTCCTCCACTTGTTGGTAACTGTCGAATTCCGGATCACCAACAGGAACGGCGAGAACCTTATCATCAGCCTGACGCTGGTCGTTAATACGGATTAATCCGATTGGGCGAGCCATAACGAGCGTCAGCGGAACCACGGGAGAGGAACTAAGGACCAGAACATCCACGGGATCGCCATCTTCCGATAACGTTTGAGGGATAAAGCCGTAGTTTGCTGGGTAGTGAACCGCTGAGTATAGGACGCGATCCAACTTCAGTAAGCCCGATTTTTTATCCAACTCGTATTTATTAGAGCTGCCCATCGGAATCTCGATGATCACATTAAAGCGCTTGGGAACATCCTCTCCGGGCTCTACTCTATGCCACGGATTATTTGCGTTTTCGGGCTTCATTGGGGTTGGTGTTTGTTTTTTTTGTTAAAAGTATGTTAACAAGTTCCGAACGATGCCGTGATATTTTCACCGTGCGAGCGACCGAATGGAATAAGTTGCACAAACTCGAGTCAGAACCTGCTCGCGTGGCTTGGCTAAGCCGGTCGTATGAGCAATCATGGCTGCCGCTGGAACGGATGGAGCGACGGGCGACTGAGCAAACGGATCCGTGATTTTCTTCGGCACTACCCCTTTTTCAGGGCAATACCTGATTTCAAACGCGTTTATATGTGGCTCATGAAGCCACCGTTCGTCAACCGGAAGCTGAATATTGCTTTCTGGAACTATGATCGGACCAGCCGTCTCGCTGATGGAACGGTCAAAATCGATGGAGTCGATGCAACCTTTCATAGCGCTCGCATTGTCCCGGAAATCTTCGAGGCGATGATTCGACAGCAAGCTTATGACTGCTCCGAGCTCGGCATGACCTATTTCTTGCGCACCTTTGACGCGGAAGGGAAGTCGCCCTTTCTTGCCCTTCCTGTCTTTCCGGTGCGTTCATTCCGACACGGTGCGATTTACATCAACAAGGCAAGCGGAATCGAGCAGCCTCAGGATCTGGCTGGAAAGCGTATTGGCGAGTTAGCCCTTTATGGTCATGATGCGGGTGTCACGCCGAAGGGCATCCTTTCGGACGATTATGGCGTGAAACCGGAGCGATGTCGCTGGATCATTGGCAGGATCGATTTTCCAATGAAGCCGGTGGATTTTGTGCCGCATCCGGTCCCCGAAGGAGTCGAAGTCGACTGGGCAGGTCAGGATGTAGACCTCGGTGACATGCTTGAGACCGGGGAGATTGACGCCCTCATTTCGGCTGACGCTCCCAAATGCGTTCTATTGAAATCGCCGAATGTTGGTCGGCTTTTTGAGAACTACGTAGAAATGGAACGAGACTATTATCGTCGTACCAGGATTTTTCCGATCATGCACGCTATTGTGGTCAAGCGTGAGCTGGCCGATGACTACCCCGAGATCGTGAAGGCGATCTATCGAGGCTTCTGCGAAGCCAAAGATCAGACAGCTCGGCAGTACGTGGAGGGAATGACGTTCAATAACATGAACCTAATGCTTCCCTGGCTTAGCGCGTTGATCGCCGAAGATTGCGACCTCTTAGGCGAGGACTGGTGGCCGTACGGGGTTGCTGCCAACCGCATGGCGATCGATGCTATCTTGCGCTACCACTACGAGCAAGGACTCACGAAGCGTCGCTTCGCCATAGAAGACATCTTCGCATCCTGCATGCTCGATACTTAACTGGCTCATCTTGGAATTATTCATCTGCTGCCACAGCCGATTTTAACCCGATCTTCGATTGTTCTATGGACCAGATGATTTGAAACCCGTGGTGGATGATTCAGAAGCCAAAGCGAACAGCCTCTGGAATAGTAACATTGAATACGGAGGAGGATCTCTTGGCCATTTGACATGAGTGACCGCGGTGTAAGTACTCTTCCCGAAACTCCCGATAATCAACAAGAGCGACCTTCTGATCGCCCTATTCTTCGAAGCCTGGGACTCGGCTTGATCACGGGGGCAGCAGACGACGATTGTTCGGCAATCGGAACTTACGCGGCTGCTGGGGCCAAACTCGGCCTTTCGTTTTTGTGGACTGCGCCGGTTACCTTTCCCATGATGTTCGCGGTCGATTATCTATCGGGAAAGCTAGGACAAGTTACTGGCCAGGGACTTTTCGCGGTCGTTCGCGAGCGCTATCCCGGCTGGGTGTTGTATCCTGCATTGCTAGGTGTCTTAATCGGCAACGTCTTTGAAGCGGGAGCCGACATTGGCGGAATGGCTGCCGCGTTGAACGTGCTCGTTCCTATTCCCTTCGTGTGGCTGGTAATCGGAATGACGGTAGCAATTCTGGTGCTCCAGATTTTCGGCTCCTATACCTTAATTCGAAATGTCTTTCGCTGGCTCGCCTTGTCTCTATTGGCCTATGTGGGAGCCGCGTTCCTAGCTCGGCCAGAGTTATTCGACACATTGAAAGGCACGTTAATACCTACCATCCAGTTAAATAAAGATTTTCTGTCCCTCGTGGTCGCGGTAATTGGGACGACACTGTCAGCGTACCTTTACACTTGGCAATCGAATGAAGAAGTAGAAGAAAAAATTGCTCGAGGCCGGACCAGCGTATCGCAGCGACGGGGGACGAGCGATCGGGCTCTTCGGCATACGCGGCGCGACATCGTTTTAGGAATGTTCTTCTCCAACCTCATCATGTATTTCATAATCCTTGCGACCGCCGCCACTCTTCACAAAGCGGGCAAGACTGACATTGCGACGGCGGCGGAGGCTGCCCAAGCCCTGCGACCTCTGGCCGGCGATGCAGCGGGCATTCTTTTTGCCTTAGGAGTCGTCGCAGTCGGCTTTCTGGCAGTTCCGGTGATGACGGGCGGCGCCGCTTATGATGTGTCCCAGGCTTTGGGGTGGAAAAGTACTTTGAGCGCGCGTCCGAACGAAGCAAAAGGGTTCTATACAGCAATTCTGGTGTTTACCGCTCTGGCGCTGGGCGTCAATCTAATCGGCCTTAACCCGATGAAAGTCCTAGTATGGTCTGGCATTGTACAAGGCTTCTCCACTCCCCCTTTGATGCTTCTGATCCTGCTTCTAACGAACGATCGAAAGGTGATGGGACATCGAGTGAACAGCATTGGCATCAATTTACTAGGAATCGTGACGCTACTCGCAATTTTTGGAGCCACACTTGGACTGGTGGTGAGTTTACTATTGTGGTAAAGCCCGAAACTTAGGGCTCGAGCTAAATGCGACGTCATCTGCATGTGGATTAAATCCGGACCAGATTACGATAAACCTCAAGATATTCTTTGGTCATACGCTGCAGAGAAAAACGTTCGCGAGCTGCGGCTAGGCAATCTTCAGGATTTAGCCTTTGCACCTTACCGATCGCTTCTGCCATTTCAGCGGTGGAACGGACGAGAAACCCGGTTTTTCCCTCTTCAATGATTTCGGGCAATGCGCCGCATGCCATGGCGATCACCGGTGTTCCGCAAGCCAGAGCCTCCATTGCCACTAATGAACTGGTTTCTTCCGCTAAACTCGGTTGTAAAAGACACCGAGCCGCCGCCAGTAAAGCCCATTTCTGTGGCTCATCAATGGCTCCGATAAAACGGCGACTTTGGTCCAATAGAGGGTGCACCTTGCGGGTGAAATAATCCTGATGTTCCGGGTAGTTGAAAACTTTACCAGCTAACAGGCAGGGTATGCCAGCTTTCCGCGCAGCTTCCAGGGCGGCGTGACTGTTCTTTTCCGGAGCAATCCGGCTTAGACAAATCGTGTAATTCCTTTTCGGGCAGGAGCGATCGAAGGGTAGAGAGACTCCATTAACAATTGGCGGCAAAAGATCGTCCGATTGTGGACAAGTTCGATGCTGCGTTCGCGACACCCCTATTAAATAGGTCTTTCGCCGGCGAGGGTGAAAAATCGAAGACGGGTAGTAATTAACCGGTAGATGCAAGGTGACGAGAACCGGCCGATGATCATCCGCCGGTAGATATTGATAAAAGTCGATTCCATGCATGTGGAGCAAGTGCGGGTTAAATTCCTTCACGGTTTTGGCGATGAGCTCTCGGAGATGACCATAAATTCTATCTCGAGCTGCTGGTGTGATCTCGCCTTCGACGACCGGAAGTTCCACTAAGGCGCCGTTAACCTTTGAATCCGCCGATGCAATCACCACCGAAGGGTATGCGTTGCGTACTAATGCTTCATCCAGATGCCACAAGACTTGCTCAGCGCCGCCGACTGAGTCAGTGCGAACCGCAGCAAAGGGGTAAGCAATGCTAAGAATCCGCAAACCCTGATTAGAAGGCGTTCTCATGATGGCTGATCGCCTGCTTCGCTAGTTGTCTCCAGCTGGCTCCGGTTACATTCCAGTCGAAGTTCTCGGGAGTAGAGCAGGTTCGTCCACACTTACCAATTCCCTTAACCAATGTCGCCATATTCACCTTACCTATTGTTCAGTCGCTGAGGGTTCGCCCTGTTTGTCTTCCATCAGCTGAGAGAAGGCCAGATGAAGCCCGTCAATAGTACCAACATCAAGATAGTGAAAGCCCTTCTGGAAACCGAATGCGCGACCGCCGTTCGCAATCCATGCATTGATAAGCGTGCCTAAAAACTCATCCTGCCGCTGTCGTTGAATCCACAGTTGCCGGAGATCGTGATAGATCGCACCGCTCATCTTGATGGCGCCCCAAATCCAATGCGTGGTTGGAATTTCTTGTTTCACCTCTATGGTTTGAACTCGATTGTCAGCATCCAGGACCACCGCATCGAAATACTTGGGAGATTTGACCGGAAATAATAGAAGTGAAAGCTGACCGTCTGGCAGAAATCTGAATCCTTCGGTAGGAAACCAAACCGTGTCCGGTAAACCTATTAAAACTTGCTCGTTTGCGGCAATCAATCCGGCGGGCCGGAAAACGGCGTCGCAAAGGCCGACCGGTTCTGGTTGAACGACATAAACAAAAAGCGCATGGGGAGTGCCGTGAGCGTGGTAACGGACGATATCGCCTTTGGAAGGTGAGATAATAAAACAGATTTTGGTAGCGCCTCCCACGATCAGGCGTTCCACAATGAACTCGCTAACTGCTCGTGGCTTCTTTCGCTCAACCAGCTGATCGAAGCCAACTGGCAAGAGCTCTTTCGAAAAGGCGAGCGGCTGAATACGTTTACCTTCGCCGGCAGCTGGAATAATGCCCCACATACAACGTCCTTAGA
The DNA here is from genome assembly GCA_019237325.1 of Verrucomicrobiota bacterium. Classification (GTDB taxonomy): domain Bacteria; phylum Verrucomicrobiota; class Verrucomicrobiia; order Chthoniobacterales; family JAFAMB01; genus JAFAVN01. The sequence goes on from JAFAHI010000197.1 coordinate 13,102, forward strand.
GATTGCTGAGGATATCTTCTAATTCTTGAGCGCGATGATCGGAGGTATGCTGGGATAGAACTCGGCGGCGCGCCGCCAAACCGATCTCAGCGAGCTGAGCGGCATCAATCGAGAGCGAATCAACCACCTCTTGCGTCGTTTGCGCCAGCAGTATCTCTTTACCCGGCTCGAAGAATTCTTCGATGCCTACCCAAAGGTCCGAAACGATTGGCGTCTGGCAAGAGGCTGCTTCAAATAGTCTTCCTGATGGACAAAATCCCATTGCCGCCATGGATGGCCGAGTAACGTTTAGCGTCATCGCGGAAGATGAAAAGAATGCCGGGTGTTCCGAGGGGGGCAAGTGCCGGACGAAATCGACATTTTGCGGCCAATCGAAAGTTTCAGGATAAAGAGCACCGGCCAGCATAAAGCGCCTTTGCGGTAGCCGACGCGCGGTTTCGAAGAACATTTCTTCCAGAACGGGCTGACGATCATTGGCGTAAGTGCCAAGGTAGGAGAGGCTGGCTTGGTGACCGGTTTCCGGACAGGACGGATAGTGAAAATTCGGATCCGCGTGGCCGTACAATGTAACTGCCTTTCGCGCGTCGAACAGTCTAACCAGCTCGGCCAAGGCCAAACCACCGGTGTAACTTAATACCAGATCAAAGCCGCTTAGCCCTTCGGTTGGTAGGTAGGAAACAAAACCTTGCTTTGAATACTGATTCAAAGTCACGGGAGTATCCAGATCATAAAAGATCTTCAGGCCAGCGTTGTCTTGCACAAGCTGGCTTGCCGCCTGGCTGTCCGGACAGAAAGAGCTAACGATACTGACGTTTGCCGCCCGCACTGCGGCTCGCGCGCGTTCCTCGACGCTAGACCAGTCTGGATAAAGGACTAGCTCGCCATCGGTCCAACCTACCAGGTCTCGGTTCTGAGCATAATAAGGAACGTCCCGCTCGAAAAAGGTAACTTGGTGTCCCCGATGAGCGATGGCGCGGAGAAGGCCGCGCCACAATGTGGCGTGGCCGTTCCCCCACGACGAACTGATAGTTAGACCAAAGACCACCAACTGCATCGGCTTTAAAAAAAATAAAGATTTGGAGCACTGCCCGTATGCGTTCGCTTCAGCCTGTTGTAGTGATCGCACAGCGCAAAAGCTTTCGAAGGTTATGCCAGGCCGGCTTTCTTTTTCCGTTTACCGCAGTGAGCCCCAGATGGTATTCCCGATGGTCCAGACGACCGCCATCTTCAGTCATCTCGATACAGGCGTAATCGTAAGACATATCCCGAACACAGTACCAGTAAACGCGCTCGGCCGGAGCTTCAGTCGCCTCCAGGAGACGCTCAGACTGTTCAGAGAATCTCCCTGGCTGGCGCGAATTACCTTTGCAGGTAGCAAAGCCAGCTTCTGTTACCCAAATTGGCAGTCCCCGCGCACTGGTCCGGATCCTGTTGATCTTCTCGTCCCAGCCGAACCAGTGATCTGGCCAGTCCCACCAATAGCTTTGAGTGCTCCACATTCCTGGGAACCCATGAATTCCCACCACGTCGATATATTCGAGTACCCCTCGATGAGCCAGGGTCTGAAGCCAAGTTTCATCGACCGGCATCATTCCGCCGAGGACAGTCTTCTGACCAAGATGCTTAGCCCAATAAGCGGCTGCGCCGATCATCTCCGAAAATTTGGACCAGTCCGGATCGTAAATCGGAAAGTTCCATTTCAGACGGTTGTTTGGTTCATTCCAAAGCTCTAAATACTCAAAGTGGCCTGCGTACCGCTCGATGATTTCCGCAACGAAATCGGAATAGTCGAACAATCGTTTAGGCGGGGCAGAGCATAGTCCGCTTTCGGAAAGGGAAGGAGGGGTATGCCACAGGGATACCAGCACCGATAAGCCGGCCTCCGCTAAACGGGCCATTTGGTAGTCGTACCAGTGCCGCCCGCCCGGCCGGTGATAATCAGCCCAAGAGATGCCGGTGCGTAGATGATGAATATTGAGCTCAATCAGATCAGCGATCGTGTCGCTGAGCAAGTCTCGATCTTCAAATTGAAACCATTGGCAAAGCCCAAACTTATCTGAAAGCGACGGCTCGTTAGCAGAATGTACCGGTGACACTGAACCGTTTCGTGTGTTGACTGCTTACTGGTTTGAAAATCAGATCCAGGTCAGGCCCCGATGTATCAGTCAGGTTATTTGCGTAGATCAAAAGATTTTTGGAAACACGAAGCCGATAAGGAAGCGTCCTCAGCATAGGGGCTTCTGCTGCATGTACGGACATGAAAAAACGGATTTTGGTTACCGGCGGCGCCGGATTTATCGGTTCCCACCTTACAGACGAACTGTTGAAGCATGGCTATTCTGTCAGAGTTCTTGATCTGCTCTTGCCCCAAGTCCATGGTCAGGGCAATCAGTGGCCCGATTATCTGAACCCCGAGGCAGAATTATATCTGGGCGATATGCGAGACCCTTCCGCGGTCGAAGGGGCGTTAAAGGGGATTGATGCAGTATTTCATTTAGCGGCTGCCGTGGGCGTGGGCCAAAGCATGTATGAAATCGCCCACTACACGAGCGTAAACAATGGGGGAACTGCGATCCTTCTGGAATGCCTGGCAAAACGTCCAGTAGAGCGAGTCATCGTCGCCTCCAGCATGAGCATTTACGGAGAAGGCCTCTACCAAAATAAAGCGGGAAAGTTAGTGGATGTAACCGAACGCACTATGGAGCAACTAAGAGCGAGGCGTTGGGAGTTGTGTGACCTGGATGGTTCGGAGCTAACTCCAGTTCCGACGCCCGAGACCAAGCCTCCGGCGCTTTCCTCTGTTTACGCGCTTTCCAAATACGACCAGGAACGCATGTGTCTAATTTTCGGTAAAAGTTATAATATCCCGACGGTCGCGCTTCGTTTCTTCAACGTCTACGGAACCCGCCAGTCGCTCTCAAACCCGTATACCGGAGTTCTCGCGATTTTTGCTTCCCGGCTGCTGAACAACCAACCGCCTCTCATTAACGAAGACGGTAACCAGAAACGAGATTTTGTTAGTGTATTGGACGTGGCGGCTGCCGGCCGCTTGGCCCTTGAGTCTCCTCAAGCCGACGGCCATGCGATTAACATCGGAAGCGGTGTTGCCGTATCGGTGCTCGAGTTGGCCCAACTACTCGGGGAGATGCTCGAACGGAAGCACGTCGGGTGCGATGTGACTTTTCGATACCGCAAGGGAGATATCCGGCACTGTTTCGCGAATGTCGGCCAGGCGAAACGCCTACTTGGGTACCAACCAAAGATGAGCCTGGAAGCGGGAATGATCGATCTGGTCGAGTGGTTGGAGGGTCAAACGGCGACGGATCATGTCCATCGCGCGCAGGAGGAGCTGTTAGCTCGGGGACTGGCAATATGAAAAACGGTAGCAATCAGCAAAACGCCAAGCCTATTCTGATCACTGGCGGAGCCGGCTTTATCGGCACCAACCTCACTCACCGATTGGCGTCACAAGGAAGAAAGGTCCGCATATTGGATAACCTGTCCAGAGCGGGAGTAGAGAAAAATCTTCAATGGTTGCTGGAGCAGCATTCTGAGAGTCTCGAGTTTCAAGAAGGCGATATCCGCGATGCCAGTGCAGTAAAGCAAGCAGTTTCTGGAACGGAAATGGTTTTCCATCTGGCGGCTCAGGTTGCTGTCACCACTAGCCTCATCGCTCCCATTGAAGATTTCGAGGTTAATGCCCGTGGTACCATCAACGTTTTAGAAGCGATTCGAAATCAGACTCGGCCACCATCCCTAATCTACACATCTACCAACAAGGTGTACGGGAGTCTTGACGATTTACCTCTATCCGAAACCAAAAAGCGTTACATCAAGAAAGGGCGGCCAAATTGCGCCATCTCGGAGCAGCGAGGTCTCGACTTCCATAGTCCTTATGGTTGTTCCAAGGGTGCGGCCGAACAGTATGTTCGAGACTTCGCCCGGAGCTATGGTCTCAAGACAGTGGTTTTCAGGATGAGTTGCATTTTCGGCCCCCACCAATGCGGTAACGAAGATCAAGGATGGGTTGCTCATTTCCTGATTCGAGCGCTTCACCACGATTTGATCGTTCTCTATGGAAAGGGAAAGCAAATTCGCGACCTGCTGTTTATCGATGATCTCGTCGACGCTTTCCTAGTAGCCGCTGAGAAAATGGACGCGCTAAGCGGTCATGCGTTTAACATCGGCGGAGGTGAAAGAAACACTCTCAGCTTACTAGAACTTCTGGATATCATTGAAGAGTTAGACGGACGACCGCCGAAATTTACCTTCGGCCGCGTGCGCGAAGGAGATCAGCGTTATTATGTGAGCGATACGCGATTGTTCTCCGAGCTCACGGGATGGAAACCTCGAGTCCCGGCGCTGGAGGGCGTTCGGCGTCTTCATAAGTGGTTAATTGATAACGAGGTCGAGTTGGATCACTCGCTGCTCAGGAGCGTTGCGGCATGAGAACTACCTTGATGCCTGCTGCAGTGATCGCCGCGCCGCGAACATTTGAGATAGTTGAAGCGACGAAGCCCGAGCCAAAGCCGGAGGAGCTTTTAGTGAGATTGGAAGGCTGTGGAGTGTGTGCTTCCAACCTCGACCCATGGGAGGGGAAGCCCTGGTTTACCTATCCGATGGAGGCAGGGGCTCCCGGGCACGAAGGTTGGGGAATTGTCGAAGAGGTCGGGAACAGCGTGACGGAATTTCTTCCGGGAGACCGAGTTGGCTTTCTTTCAACTCATGCATTTGCTAGATACGATATTGCTCATCAACAATCTGTCTTGAAATTGCATCCTCGAATGGACGGTTGGCCATTCCCGGCGGAACCGCTCGGTTGCGCGATGAACGTCTTTGAGCGTTCGCAAATCAAAAAAGGGAGCACGGTAGCGATTGTTGGAGTCGGTTTTCTCGGTGCTATCGTTTTGCGCTTGGCGGTTACAGCGGGAGCCAGAGTAATTGCAATTACGAGACGGCGCGACGGCCTGGAAATCGCGAAACAATATGGCGCTGCAGTCTGTGTTCCGATGGAAGATCATTGGAAAATCATCGAAGAAGTTAAACGGATCACGGATGGCCGGCTTTGCGACATCGTGATCGAGGCGACGGGAAAACAGTGGCCTTTGGATCTATCGACTGAGATCACTGCGGAAAGAGGCAAACTCATCATTGCGGGTTATCACCAGGACGGAGCGCGCCAGATAAACATGCAGCTTTGGAATTGGCGCGGGCTTGATGTGATCAACGCTCATGAACGCAATCCAGAAATTTATGTGCGGGGTATGAAGGCTGCCTTGGAAGCAATCACTGCGGGTCAGCTCGATCCCACTCTGCTTTACAGCCATCGCTATTCTCTCAACGAAATCGGCGAAGCTTTCGAAACAGCGGCCAGCCGGCCCACTGGCTTCCAAAAGGCGTTGATCATTTTCTGATTATTCAAAGGATGAGCAGGCTTTTGATGACAACCGACGCCGTCGGTGGAGTTTGGGATTTCAGTCTGCAATTGGCCGAATCTCTGGCCGATTACGGACTGGAGATCGCCCTAGCGATCATGGGGCCGCTGCCATCAGAAAAGCAGATCAACGAGGTTCAGCGGATACCGAAAATCACGGTTTTCGAAAGCGCCTATCGGCTCGAGTGGATGGAGGATCCCTGGGAAGATGTCACCCGTGCAGGAGAATGGCTGCTCAAATTAGAGCAAGAACTACAGCCGGATATCGTGCATCTAAATGGCTATGTGCACGGATCCTTAAATTGGAAGGCCCCAGTGTGCTTAGTTGGACATTCCTGTGTCCTTAGCTGGTGGAACGCAGTCCACCATGAACCCGCACCGCCGTCCTGGTCAAACTATCAATCGGCCGTACAGAAAGGAATTCAACACTGCGACGTTCTCGTGGCGCCATCCCTTTCCATGCTTAAGATGTTAGAACGGTGGTATGGGCGGGCGCCAGCGAGCTCTGTAATTTATAATGGCAGGTCAGCAAGTCGATTCCGGCCCGGCGTTAAACAACCGGTTATATTCAGTGCCGGGAGACTTTGGGACGCCGCGAAGAACATTGACGCGTTAGTCCGATGTGCGGGCGATTTGCCCTGGCAGTTCGTGGTTGCCGGGGAAGGGGGGAGCGAAAGGGCGCTGCCAGCCAACGTCTGCTTTCTCGGCAAGGTCTCCTCGGATCGAATTGCGCAGCAAGTGGCACAAGCTTCCATCTATTGCTCACCGGCTCATTACGAGGCGTTTGGCCTTTCGGTGCTCGAAGCGGCGTTGGCCGGATGTGCACTGGTCCTGAGCGATATTAACTCGTTTCAGGAGCTTTGGGACGGAGCGGCTCTTTTTGTGCCGCCGGACGATGATGGCCGATTAAAACAGGCGCTGGGTGCTTTGATCAATGATGATCGGCTGCGGGCAGATCTGGCGACTGCCGCCAGGAAGCGAGCCCAGAAATATCGCCTCGAAACAATGGTCACGGGTTACCTGCGATTGTACGAACGGTTACGACGGCCTAGGAGGCATCAAGAGAACTTGGAGATCTTAAGCCGATGAAATTCGTCTTTTTCTATCATTCAGTGGTCTCGGATTGGAACCACGGCAATGCACATTTCCTGAGAGGCGTCGCCACCGAGTTGATCGCTAGGGGTCATCAGGTCGAGATCTACGAACCCGAAGATGGGTGGAGTTTGCAGCATCTATTGCAGGAACAAGGTGAAGGGTCTCTGAAGGCATTTGCGCAAGCCTATCCCAAGTTATCGTCTCATCGATATCGCACTCTGAGACTCAATGAGGTTCTTAGCGATGCAGATGTGGTTCTGGTTCACGTATGGAATGCACCGGAGTTAGTTGCCAAGATTGGAAGGGAGCGCGAACCGAGACGCTTCGCCCTGTTCTTCCATGATACCCAT
>JAFAHI010000223.1 GCA_019237325.1 Verrucomicrobiota bacterium
TGCGCCAAACCTATTTGCCACAATTGGAAGGCTACCGCTCCGCGTTGAACGCGACCGGAAAGACCGGCCCGGTTGAAATCGCGATCTATTCAACTGTTTTGGGTAGATTCGTCTAGTCAAACTTGGTAGAGGCTCCTGAACGGTGCAACGCGTTACCAAGGCCTTGAAATGTTTCGGTTTTCTTAAGTGAGAATAGGCCTAAGATCCCGCCGAGCCGTTCCGTGCATGCGCCACCACCAGAGGCCGAGTTCACACCAGGACCGCGGCTCGGCGAGCGTCATGCTGTAGCCGCCGCGCACCGAACGATCGAAAGTGAGCAACTCCGGCAGAGGCATTAGGCCGTTTCGGAGCCTCGCCCCCCAATCGAGGCTTCGCGCAATCGTTTGCATCATTGGAATAGCGCGTGTTACGTTTCCGCGCTTTCCCATTTCCCCTCCCATGAAACGTGCTGCTCATTTATTGGCTGCCGGTTTTGGAGCCGTAGTCTGGACCTCTGCCGCGGTGGCGGCAGATTTACCTTCGTTTAACCATGTTACCGTTACGGTCGTCGGCGATGCCGGTCAGAACATGGAGGCGTTAAACAAATACGCCGATGATTTTACCAAAGCCGGTATCACTATCAAACAGGTTGGGGCCACGTTTACCGGTCTTTACGACAAGCTGAAGACCAGTTTCGTCGCTGGCTCCAGCGATTATGACATGGTGATCTTTTACCCGTCCTATATCGGCGATTTCGCCGGGAATGGTTACCTGGCGCCGCTCGACGAGTACATGAAAAAGCAACCGGCGGCCATCTGGGATCCAAAGATGGACGAGGTGATGCCTCCTTATCGAGAGATCTACTGTAAGTGGGAAGGCAAGACCTACGCATTGCCCTACGACGGCGATGTGCTGGTACTCTATTATCGCAAAGACCTTTTCAATAACCCCGACGAGAAAGCGGCTTTCCAGAAGAAATATGGCCGCGAACTGGCTCCCCCGGCTACCTGGAAAGAGTGGTTGCAGGTGGCAGAATTTTTCACGCGCAAAGCGGGCGACACCCTGGCCGGCCAGAAGTTGAGCCGCCCGTTCTATGGCGCTGCCGAATACGGTGCTCGCGGATTCAGTTACGGCTGGTTCTTATCCCGATTTGCCAGTTCGGATGGCATTTATTTCGATGAAAATATGAATCCGGAGATCAACACGGACGCAGCCGTGGCCGGATTACAAAACATGGTCGATACTCTGAAATTCAGCCCGCCAGATGTCTTGAGTTATGGCTACGAAGAGCTGAAGAATGCTTTTCTAAACGGCGATCTGGCTATGGTGGTTCAATGGTCCGATGTCGGCAAGAAGACGGCGGATCCGCAACTCAGCAAAATCGTGGGGAAAGCCGGATTCGCCGTGGTGCCAGGCACGGAGGCGAACGGCAAAGTGGTGCATAAAGCGCCCATGCCGGTAGGCCGGGTTTTGGCAGTGTCCGCCAAATCGAAGAATAAGGAGGCGGCTTATTGGGTCGCGAAATATTTGTCGCTGGATAAAAGCCCGATTACCGTAGCGGCTAACTGGAGTGGCCAGGATCCCTATCGCCTGAGCCATTTTACCGATACCTCGCATTACAAATTCCCGGATGAAGCTTCGGTTAAAGAGTACGTAGCGGCCGTCGAAGAAAATCTGAAGAACGGGTTTCCTGACCTCAACATTCCTGGCGCCGCGCAATATATCGATGCTTTAGATGTGGCGGTCATCAAGGCTTTATCTGGTGAAGCGGATCCCAAGACCGCGTTGGATGGCGTAGCCGAAGATTGGAAAGGGATTACCCAGCGTCTCGGAGCGGACACCCAAAAGAAGTTTTGGAACGCAGCGCTAGAAAGCTACCGCGCCGCAGGGCTGCTAAAGTAGACGGAGCTAGGAGCTAGAATCTAGGAGAAACGTTTAGGGGTACCGCGGTATCAGTCCACTGCGTCCACCAGGTCCACTCCGTCCACTTATTTGACCGGAGCCCCAGAACTTTCGTCTCACCGCCAAGCATGGACAGGACTAAACATCGCGACAGAACGTTTGCCCGTTTCATGGTTGGACCAGCGGTGACCCTCCTATTTCTGGTGACGATCGGTCCGTTGCTGTTCTCCTTGGCGGTTTCGTTCACGAATCTGCAATTCAGTACGCCGCAGCCGATGCGCTGGGTGGGTATCGATAATTATTCAACTCTGCTCTTTAATGATTCTCGGTTCCTCAGCGCGATGGGTAGGACGCTGGTCTTTGTGCTGGCTGGTGTTGTGATCCAGACCCTGCTCGGTTTTTTCATCGCTTCCTTACTATTGAAGGTACAGCGATACCGAGCGTTCCTGCTCGGACCGATCTTGATTCCTTCCGTGATTTCCTCTGTGGTCGCTGCTTGGCAAGGTAGAATGATTTTCAACGCGTCTTACGGTCCATTGAATGATGTCCTTGCGCATATCGGGATCAAAGGACCTGCTTGGTTGGCCCTTCCCCAGACGGCTCTGGTATCCGTGTTCCTGACTGACACCTGGCAATGGACACCGTTTCTAGCCCTGATAATCTTAGCAGCGTTACAGAGCCAACCTCTGGAGTTGTTGGAGGCGGCGCGGCTCGATGGCGCTCGTGGTTGGTCTATGTTTCGGCGGATCACGTTACCCCTAATTTTGCCGGTAGCTGGGGTAGGCGTCTTGCTTCGCGGAGTCGATCTATTTAAAACGTTCGACTTGGTTTACATCCTGACGCAGGGCGGACCCGGCAACAGTAGTGAGACCCTCACGTTCTTAACCTATCTGCAAGGGTTCAAGTTCTTCAATCCAAGTTACGCTTCGGCCATGTCGTTTATTCAACTGATCGTCATCACGATCGTGGCGAAAAGTTACTTGGGACTAATGAATAAAAGAGGCGCGATCTAAATGTCTAAACGTTCATTGATCGAGATCGCGAGGTGGATTGCTTTATTGGGCGTGTTGGTAGTTCTGCTATTCCCTCTATTTTGGATCATTGCCAGTAGCCTTAAGGCCAGGGGCGAATTCTTCACCCGCCCACCGGTCTGGATACCTTCTCACCCGGAGTGGTCAAACTATCCGGACTCGCTCCAACGGGGTGGAATGAAGGGTTTAACCGATAGCTTCACCATCGCTTTTTGTTCAATGGCGGTCTCTATCGTTTTGGGCGCGCCGGCGGCTTATGCCATCGCCCGGTTCCAGGTCGGCAAGAAGAATTTGGCTTTCTGGATCCTCTCGATCCGAATGTTCCCGCCAATCGCAACCATCTTGCCGTTGTTTGTTATATTCCGGTTTGCCGGGTTAGTCGATTCCTACGCGGGGTTAGTTCTCTGTTATACGGTATTCAATCTTCCATTCGCAATTTGGATCCTGAAAGGATTTATCGAGGACTTACCAAAAGAAATTGAGGAAGCAGCCAAGGTCGACGGTGCCACCCGATTCCAAATTTTTCGGAATATCGCGCTTCCGTTGACTGCCCCTGGGTTGGTTGTGGTGGCGCTATTCACCTTTATCTTCGCCTGGAACGACTTCGCCTACGCCGTCATTTTTAGCGGCTCGAATGTCACGCCGCTACCTGTGGTGATCGCCCAGTTTGCCGGCGGTCACGAGATTCTTTGGGGACAAATTTCCGCTGCCGCCATAATGGCGATTCTCCCGGCTTTAATTCTAGCGACTTTCCTGCAGAAATATCTCACCCGCGGATTGACAATGGGAGCGGTGAAATAGAGCGGTAGGGACGAGCTCCCGCTTGTCCGAAACGTAAATCTTAAAACCTAGAACCTAAAACCTAGAACATGCTCAAGAACCTGACCTCCCTGCACACCCCCGAGTTGTTGCATACTTTAGCTTCGATGGGACACGGCGATGACATCGTGGTCGTGGACGCCCATTTCCCCGCCGTCTCCATGGCCCAGCGACTTGTCCGGCTGGATGGCGTCAGCGGTCCGGCGGCCTTGGATGCGATTCTGCAGCTCATTCCGCTGGATTCGTTTGTCGATGACCCGGCCTTGCGGATGGAGGTGGTGGGAAAACCGGACGAAATCCCGGAAGTGCAGAAGGAATTTCAAGCCGTGATCGATAAGCGGGAAGGAAAACCTTCACCGTTAGCGAAGATCGAGCGGTTCGCATTTTACGAACGGGCAAAGAAAGCTTACGCCATCGTCGCCACCGGCGAGCTGCGTCCTTACGGGTGTGTGATCATTAAAAAAGGCGTTCTCCTCTAGTATGCCAAAAGCGAAAGTCAGTATCCTGGGAGCATTCGTAACGGATCTCACCTGCCGGACGGATCGGATGGCGAAATGGGGGGAAACGATCCTAGGGAACGCCTTTAAGCTGGGACCCGGTGGAAAAGGTTCGAACCAAGCAGTCGCCGCGGCGCGTTTGGAAGCTGATGTGGGGTTGATCACAAAGATCGGCAAAGACGCCTTCGGCGAGATGGCGAAGAAGTTTTACCTGGAGCAGGGGATGAGTCTCGCCCGTATCTATGAGGACCCCGAAGAAACCAGCGCGACGGCGACAATCATCATCGACGAAAAGACGAACGAGAATTCGATCATCGTCGTCCAAGGTGCTGCCGCGCATCTGACCGTGGAAGAAGTCGAAGCAGCCCAGTCCGATATTGGCAGCGCCGACATTTTCCTTACCCAACTCGAACTGCCTCTAGCGCCGACCGTTCGTGGGATCGAGCTGGCGCAGGCAGCCGGGGTCCCGATCATCTTGAATCCGGCGCCCGCTTTACCGGTACCGCCGGAAGTACTCGCCAAGGTCGATTATTTGACGCCGAATGAAACCGAAGCAGTGACTCTGGTCGGGAAAGAATCGCTCGACCAATTCCGAAACGTGGAACAGCTCGCCGATGAGTTGCTCGCGTTCGGAGTACGGAACGTGGTGATCACTTTGGGTGAGAAAGGCGCTTTCGTGAAGGGCCCCGGTGTAACCGAACATGTTCCAGCGTTTGCGGTGGACAAAATCGTGGAAACCACCGGCGCCGGCGATGCGTTTGCCGGAGGCTTCGCGGTTGCGTTGGCTGAGAAAAAACTGCTGGTGGAGGCAGTGCGTTTCGGCTGCGCCGTCGCCGGAATCTCGGTAACCCGTCGCGGCACCGCGCCTTCGATGCCGTACCGGAAAGAAGTCGATGCGTTGATGGGTCGGTAGGGGCGAGCTCCCGCTCGTCCGCGTTAATGACGAAGGACCAGTGGACTGAAGCGGACTGAGTAGACGTTGTGGACAGAGCGGAGCGAGCCTTAGCTCGCTTTACGGGGGCGGCTCTTGCCGCCGCTGCTGACTGCGCATGCGATACATGCGTTCCGTAAAGCCGCCGTATTCAAGGAAACGTTTTCCAAGGCTGGCCAGTTGGCGGTCGAGGAGGGAGCACGCGACCGCAATCAGCACGAGCGCGGCGTTGGCGGCGATTTCATGGTAGGTGGGCCTTCGGCCGATACGGCCGAGACGTGCGCGCACCTCTCTGACCCATATTGCTACTTCGTCAGCGCTGGCGCAGCGCGCATCGATGAGTTCTTGCCGGAGCGGTTCGCTGTAGGACCATTCTTTGAGTCCACGTTGACGGAGATAGTCTCGATAGTCGCGGCGGAGCTCTTCGAGACTAAACCTCGCTGCGTCAGTGAGCTTCATTTCAGTTCTCTTTGAGGTGCCGCTGGCGGCACTGCCCTCAACGATATTCTGTGTGCCGCTCCTGGCCGCCTGGACCATCTGGTCGTGGGTACGGCTACGTCTATCGACGTAGCGCTCGCAGAAGCGAACCGTCACATCAAAACAGAGCTCCGCCATCTGGAAGCTCTTCAGCTTCCGGTACCCGCCATGCGGCGGGATCAGGCTGTTGCCGTCAGGCGGCTGTTTGGGAGGTCCCTTCACGCAGCAGAAGAGTATATCATAACACGGATTAGTAAAGTTACATCATATTGGGAGTGGCCACACAAGTGGACGGGAGTGGACGTAGTGGACTCAGTGGACAAAGTGGAGCGCCGATGGCCGCTTGCGTTCTCCACTCGGTCCACTAAGTCCACTCTGTCCACTTGCATGCCACGCCCCCTCCTCCCTTCCATTGACAACTCGCCACACCATTCCCATTTTTCTTCATGAAATCTCCCGTCAAGGTTGCCGTGACCGGCGCCGCAGGTCAGATCGGCTATTCGCTACTTTTCCGGATTGCTTCAGGGTCAATGCTCGGACCGGACCAACCCGTCGAGCTTTACCTCGTTGAGATACCACCGGTATTGCCCGCGCTGGAAGGGGTTGTCATGGAGCTGGATGACTGTGCTTTTCCGTTGTTACAGCGAGTCGTGCCGACGGCTGATCTAAATGAAGGCTTTCGCGGGGTGAATTGGGCGCTTCTAGTGGGAAGCGTTCCGCGCAAGCAGGGGATGGAACGAAAAGATTTGTTGGGCATTAACGGAAAGATCTTCACGGGACAGGGGCAAGCCATCGCCAAGAATGCCGCATCGGACGTTCGAGTTTTAGTCGTAGGTAACCCGTGTAACACCAATTGTCTGATCGCGATGAACAACGCAAAAGATGTTCCCGGCGAGCGTTGGTTTGCCATGACGCGATTAGACGAAAACCGAGCAAAAGCGCAGCTGGCGGTCAAAGGTGGAAGTCATAATTCCCAGGTCACCAACATGACCATCTGGGGTAACCATTCATCGACCCAGTACCCGGACTTTTTCAACGCGAAGATCGAAGGAAAACTGGCAACCGAGGTTATCAAAGACGAGGCTTGGTTTAAGGACACTTTTATTCCGACCGTGCAACAGCGAGGAGCCGCCATTATTAAAGCGCGAGGCGCTTCTTCCGCAGCATCCGCCGCGAACGCAGCAGTCGATACTGTCCGCACGTTGGTTACGCCCACGCCCGCTGGCGACTGGTACAGCGTTGCGATTTGTTCCGATGGAAGCTACGGCGTAGAAAAAGGCCTCATGTCTTCGTTCCCGATCCGCACCACCAGCAGCGGCAGAGAAATTGTGCAAGACGTCCCGGTCAATGATTTCAGCCGGCAAAAAATCGATCTGTCCGTAAAAGAACTCTCCGAAGAACGCTCTTTGGTCAGCGAGCTTCTTCCGAAGTAGAAAAAGCCCTTCACGCTGACACGCCTTCGTTGGCGTGTCAGCGTTTTCCCGACGTCTATCCGTGAACCCCGCTCTGCAGCCAATCCCTCATTGGAAGCTATCCTCGCGGGAACCATCTGCGAAACGAACCAAAGGTTGAAATAGTTCTTTCGAATGCAGACGATAGGCTGTGCCTATGGAAGCGGGATGCACTTCATTCGCGATTCCGGCGAGCAGAGTAGTGAAGTAGTGCGCGACTGTCCACTCCGTCCACTAAGTCCACTAAAAGAAGCCTCTTACGCCGATACACCCATCGCCAACCTATCGGCGTTTTCTCAGGGTCTACTAGCGAGATCCAAGAAACGGAAATGTGAGTGCAGACCCGTTTATAGAAGCCAGAGAGGACTGGCGCCTGCGCGCCGCCGATTTAAGTGATACCGACGGTCTTCTCGCATTGTGCAGTATCCCGTTGGTCTACCGTTATCTTTGTGATGGAGCGCCACCGGATAAAGAATTTATCAGGGCCAGGGTTGCGGAGAGTGTAGCTAGCGCCGTAGAGGCCGGCCTCGGCATGTGGTTCTTGGAGAATGTTTCTAATCGATACGCGGGTTGTGTCGAGTTACGAGCCTACCCGGCCGCGGGAACCGCGGAAGTGATTTACAGTCTAGACCCTCGCCTTTGGCGTAGAGGTCTTGCCTCGAGAATGGCTTGGTCGGCGATCACGCACGCGTTTTCGTCGTCGCAAATTCACACGATTATCGCTGGCGCCGATGGCGAAAACTCGGCTTCAATCGCGCTGATGCGACGTCTCGGGATGCGTTTCCATAAAGACGTCCTGTATCCGCTCGGTCCCGGCGTAGAATATGTTCTGCACCGGGGCGACAGAGGGCCTCTGCAGAGACCTCGTTTGATAACGATTGGCCAGCATATAGAAGGTTGCTGAAATCGTACGCACTCCCTAGAAAGGCAAACGGAGACATAAGTGCGCCCGTTGAAA
>JAFAHI010000225.1 GCA_019237325.1 Verrucomicrobiota bacterium
GTATTCCGGTATCGGATTCACGGTCGCAGCCCGCCGGAGTGAATCGATGGCGTTCCCGAAATTGCCCGAGACCAAGAGAATCTTGCCGCGCAGAAGCAACCCCGGCGCGTAGTTTCCGCAAAATTGCAGAGCCAAATCCGCCGAGGCAGCCGCTGCCTCATTATCGCCGGTTTGCAACTGATAGACTCCCAGCCGGGTATACGCCCAGGCAGTGGGTTCCGGCTCAAGAGGACTACCGCCGGCTACCGCCATACGCGTCACTTCGATTGCCCCCTCCAGATCTCCCTTTAGCCAGCGCAAATGCGCCACCCGCATGTACGACTCTAAGTCCGGTCTCAGATCGACCATCTCCTGATAGGCCGACGCGGCTTCGCCTAAACGACCCTGCTCCATCAGCTGATCACCGAGCAACCCAAAATCGGCAGACTCCATTCGCACCTCCACCAGCCTTCGGGCAACGCGCTCGCCTTCCTTGAATCGGTGGAGACTCTGTAACACGTGTCCCTCTAGTAACAGGGCATCGGGATCATCGCTCCTGCTCGCTCTTACGTACTGGGCGCAAGCCTCGGCCAATCGATAGTAGCCAGGATCACAGCTCAGCCGCGCCTTGGTGACAAATTTCCAACCCAGCCGCTTTATGGCCGCGTCCGCCTCTGGCTTAATTCGAATCTGCTCCTGTAACGATCGGATTGCTCTGTCAATCTCATCGTCGCCAACCTGTGAGACCAGCATCATGGCGACTAAGCTGTTGCTAGATTCTAGCTTGCCCGCGGATTTAACATCTGACGCAGGGGTAATTTGTTGAATGATAAGTTGCCTACTCCATACACCGACGCCGATCACAGCTACAGCGCAACTAGCTATCAACCAATATGGCGCTCGAGACTTCATATGCAGCTTTAACTACGATTCTCGGTGGCTTCTGGATGCAATATTCATTTCACTTGCTTCAATTGGCATGGTCCTAGATGAACATCGCGGACACGCTTGACTTAACTAACATTAAACATTTGAGGGTAAATCTTCAGCGTTCCACCGGTTGCCGGGGCGGATGACTTTGACATTCGCGGGGTAGCAGCTTAACCATCGGTTTTGCTGCCAGCGACGAGAAGTTCCCAACCTAGACCCTGGACTCTCAGCTTTTTGCAGATCAGTCCCGGCTAGACGGTTCTCCAAGGTCATCAGAGTGCCTCTGGGCAACTACTAGACGTCCGGGTCTCCAGCGCCAAATCGGTCCCGTGCCTCGGTCTCAAATTCAAGACTAAGGGTAACTCCGCCGGCTAACACCGAAGCGCCGGCCAAAACCACTGTAAAGAGGGGTGACCAGGTATAGGTTTTCATTCGATTTTATTGGTATGTCCGAAAAGGAGCCAGATGCCTTAGGACTTTGACCAGATCCAGGCCCTTGCCTCTGATCATCTAGCTTGCGAGAAACCAAGCGAAAGAAAGCAGCCGATTGGATGCACTAGATCCGAAAAATTAAAATATTTAAATTAGTGCAACCGTTCGCTAAGATCGGTCGTATTCTCATCTTTGGTCTATTCTTACCTGACGCTTTCGAATGAAGCATGGTCATCTCCTTGCACTGGGGACCGGCAGCAAGCCGGCCCAGATTCGCACTCTGGACCCAAAGCGCGAGCATATTTAGGAGAGGCGAATTGGCGCAGGCAAAGCTACCAAGGCCGTCCGCGATGTGTGAGTGTATGGAAGGCGAGAAAAAGCGGTCACCGGATTCGAGTTCTAGGCATCCGTTAGGCTCTTTGCTACGCAATAGTAAATGGGCTTAGCCAATGATGAAAATGAAGTGGGCCAAGAGTGAATTCCTAGTTCGTTTTTTTTCTGTGCATACGCTTTCCAAAAGGAGACCCGTTGTCTCAAAAACGAACTAGCTGGGACCCGCGACTATTTACTTTTCTGTTTGCACAGGGATGGACTTTAAATGCAGAAAGTCTTGCGACGTTCCGCTGCTGGTCTAGCATGCCTGGCAGTGGAGAAAGACGATCAGCAATACGAGGTCGAACTGATCCAGCGGATCGCCAACGGCGACCAAGCCGCCTTTGCCGCTCTGTATGATCGTCTGTCGCCAATTCTCTACAGCATGGCACTTCGTATGATGAACGACGCCATCGAAGCGGAAGACGTCTTACAAGACGGGTTTGTCTATATCTGGCAGCGAGCAAACACTTTTGATGCCAGTC
>JAFAHI010000227.1 GCA_019237325.1 Verrucomicrobiota bacterium
ATTACGCCCGTTTGCTTCAAGCGTAATCACGCTCTTAAAACGCATTGCGCAACGAACGAGCTCGCTGGTCGGACGAGCATGCAGGCCGGTGGGATTTATTACCTGCATCTTCCGGCTTAGTTTAACTGAGTTCGGCCGCGGTTTCCCGGACATGGGCGAATTTCATTTAGATGGCTTGGGAGGGCGTTGCTGTGAACTCGTCCTCACTGATTTCTTCGATCTTGAGAACATGCGGATTTTCGCAGCAAAGCTCCAAAAATCGATCACGATCTTCCTCCTCTTTGAGCTCAACCAGAATCAATTGCGTACTGGCGTTTCTTTTGCGTGCCCAGCCAGAGACCCACGGAATATGCACGACTGGCGGAAACACATGAAACTGATAAAACGCCGCGTCTTCGTTTTGGAATGTGATTCGAAAACAGAATCGATTCATTATGGACCTAAGTAATCGTTAGATTCGGGAGACGCAAAGGGTTCGTGGGCTCGCCCTAGAACGGCTGCCTCAATTGCATATCCGCTTCGTGCAGCCAACCGACTCCTTGGTCATCGAGTTGGCCGGTTTCGCGAAGATGAAAAAGAATTTGACTGCATTGCTCAAAGGCGCCACGTGCGTCTTTGGCTTCGCCTTGATCACGAAGAAGTTTACCCAGAGCGAGCTCGGTACCCGCGAACGTTTCATCAAGCTCATGGTTCTCGGGATGAAGTTGCCGCAGCTTGGTCATGATGGCGGTCGCCTCTTTGTATGAGTTCAGGGCTTGGGCGCCCATTTGCTGAGCGGAAAACACGTACCCGATTGCTTCCAGATCGACCGTCAATGCCACGCCCAATCCGGTGTCAGTTGGATTCGCCTGGTACGCGAGGTTCAATATCTTGCGAACCTCTTGATAAGCGTTGAGCGCATCTGAGTAGCGGTGTTTCGCGACGAGGAGAGAACCAAATCGAGAGAGGATCCGGCATAGCGCCTGTTTAACGCTGGTGTCGGAAGTAAGCGCGGCGCTAGCTTTCTCTAGAACGGTTGCGCTTTGTTGGAAGTGCTCCAGGGCCTCGTCATTTCGGTTCAACTTTTCTGCGGCTAGCCCGTACTGCTCCAGTACATATGCGAGTGTGAGTTGCGCTTTGCTGCCATCGTCCGCGGCCGCCTTGATCTCGTTGAGGAGGTCGACCGCTTCTTGACACACGGGCAAAGCTTCGAGCGGTTCGCCTCGTCCAACCAAGAGGGAGGCGATCTTTTCTAGGCCAATCGCAAGGTCTCTGATGAAATCCGCATTGCCACTATCGCGATCTACCAATTGTTGACGCAGATCCCTGGCTACCTCAAAGATGCGGAGGGCTTGCTGAGGCTTTCCCTTGGTCACAATCAGCGCCGCTGCGTCCTCGAGATTAATCGCTAGCTCCGCCAACCAAGTCAGATCGGTGTTGGCAGCGTCTGGCAATGTTTTGACAGTATCACTGATCAGAGCGTACGCGTCGGCAGCTTCATCGTAACTGTTAAGCAAAAGCAAAATTTCTCCCACCCAATCTTGATTTATCGCCTGTTCACTCGCCCAAACATAATTTTTCGGGTTATGTTTTACTAAACGTTCGCCGGCTACACATGCCTTTTGATAAAATTGCAGGCTATTAGATAGTTGATGTTGTAAAATCGAAACTCTGCCCATCCGGGCGAGGCTTTCCACTACGTCGTGCAACCGCTCCGCATTTTCGGAGTCTTGATTTGCCAACGATTGCCGGACTTCCAAGCTCTTCTGATAGTTAGCCAGTCCCCGATCTAAGCGGCTATTACCTACCAACATGTCGCCGAATTTTTCATAACAGGCAGCTAGACTCTGGCGGTCCGCGACATCGTTTGGATTTTGATCGGCTAGTTTTTGGTAGAGGGCGTTGGCTTCTTCGAAGGCAGCGCTGGCGTCATCGACCTTCTGTTCAAGACCGAGAATCTCACCTTTCTTGGTTAGCTCCGATGCACGTTCGAGGGGACCGAGGAGAGGCTCGGCTCGCGCGGCGAAAGAGGCGAAAAGCACCAGCAGGCAGGTAAAAGGTAAGACGCGCCTGTCGTGGGAAACCATGGAACAGCTAGGTCAATAGAGTGTTGGAGTAGCGGAGTAGTGGAGCGTTGTGGTGGCGACGCAGTTCGGGTTGTCGGGATTGCGTAATGGCTGATTATAATACAACTCCTGAGAAACTCACGCTTAAAGCAATGGGCATACGTAACTGGAGGGGAGCCGCTTTGGTGCGTTCCGTCAGGACCTCGCGATATTCATGTCACGGAGCGGAGCTCTTCCAAAGACCGTGTTAAACCGGCGGCTCCCGCAAACTACCCATGGTGATGCTCTTACCCGGCGCTCCGCTCAGGCTTTTGGATACGCGAGAAGAAGCAATTGAGCTGCGACACGCTGGGGCCGCTCCCGGGAGCCGCCTGTTTAACACGATCTTTGGTGGACCAACGCGACAAAGCGAACATCCCGAGGTCTTGAGGCACGCTCCAAAGCGGCTCCCCTCCAGTTCCGTGCTACACGTTGAACCGAAACTCCATCACGTCCCCATCCTGAACAACGTAGTCTTTTCCTTCGATTCGGAGCTTGCCCGCTTCTCGCGCTTTCGCGAATGAGCCCAGCTGGATGAGGTCGCTGAAACTCACTGTCTCGGCCGCGATAAAGCCGCGTTCGAAATCGGAATGAATGACCCCGGCTGCGGCCGGAGCTTTATCCCCAGCATGGATAGTCCAAGCCCGGGTTTCTTTTTCTCCGGTGGTCAAGTAGGTGCGTAGTCCGAGCAAATGATAGACGGAACGAATCAGGTTTCCGACGCCGGTCTCCTTCAACCCAAGGCTGGCCAGGTATTCGGCGGCTTCTGCTGCGTCCAGATCGACGAGTTCGCTTTCGATCTGGGCGCTGATTACAACGGCTTCCGTGTTGAGATGGGTTTGGACGTACTCATTGACTTGAGCCACGTAGCCAGAGGGTGCGGCCTTTTCCGACAGCATCGCGGCCAAATCGGCTTCTGCCACGTTGCAGGCGAAAAACGTCGGCTTGGCAGTTAACAAGAAAAAGGAAC
>JAFAHI010000271.1 GCA_019237325.1 Verrucomicrobiota bacterium
TGAATGAACGGGCGAATCTTTGGGTACAACCACTCCGGTGCTCTCAGGGCTTGGGTTACTGGCCGCAAAAATCTGAAAAGGGATCCCGGCAGCTTGGGCAAACAGCAAAGGCGCATCCCCCGAGTGCCCAATATCGATACTACCGCCGTTAAGAGCCTCTAATAATGGGAGCCCGGACGGAAACTCTCTCCAAACCACACCATAGCCCAGGGGAGCCAGGGCCTTTTCCAGTAAGCCGGAGCTCTTCGTGAGCAACAACGCCCCCGATTTCTGGTATCCGACGCGAAGGACTTTACTCGAGTCCGCCCCGCTGACCGCCCCAACCGTCAATAGCATGGACACGCCGGCGAACCAGCCGAGGACCCACTTCATCGAGGCGAAGACCCATCGCGCCGCAAACATCCTTAGATCAAAGCCTACTACTTCAGTATAGTCAAGAAGCAGGCACGCAGACAGCCGCTTCGCGGCAAAAGTTCGGTCGGAAATGCTTTTAACTTCGAGCCTCAAAAAATATTTGAAGAAACGGCTTCTAGTCGTGAGAAATGAGCATGGCCCAAAACGCTGCCCCCCAAGAAACAATTGCTGCCGGAAAAACCGCTCTCGGCATTGAGTTCGGCTCGACTCGGATCAAGGCGGTGTTGATCGGCGAAGATCATACACCCATCGCATCAGGGAGCTATGATTGGGAAAACCGATACGAGAATGGCATCTGGACATACAGCCTCGAAGATGTCTGGAAAGGCTTGCAGGAGAGCTATCGGAAGCTGAGCAAGGAGGTTTCCGATAAATACAACACTCCGCTAAAGGCCGTCGGCGCCATTGGGTTTAGCGCGATGATGCACGGCTATTTGGCATTTGGTAAAGACGGAAAGCTACTCGTTCCGTTTCGTACCTGGCGAAACACGACGACCGCGCAAGCTGCCGCTGCTCTCACCGACCTTTTCCAGTTCAACGTTCCTCTTCGTTGGAGCATCGCCCATCTCTATCAGGCGATATTGAACCAGGAACCCCACGTCAAAGACATTAGCTATCAGACCACCCTAGCAGGCTATGTTCACTGGAGATTGACCGGAGAAAAAGTTTTAGGTATTGGCGACGCGTCGGGCATGTTCCCGATCGATAGCAAGAGCCACGATTACGACGCGAGCAGGGTTCAACAATTCAACAAACTGCTCGCGGGGGAAAAGATCACCTGGAAACTCTTAGACATTTTTCCGAAAGTTCTGGTAGCGGGAGATGCCGCTGGAGTGCTTACCGAAGAAGGTGCTCGGTTGCTTGATCCCGCGGGCCAATTAGCCAGTGGTATTCCACTCTGTCCGCCCGAGGGTGACGCAGGCACTGGCATGGTGGCCACTAACAGCGTTGCCCAGCGGACCGGCAACGTTTCCGCAGGCACTTCCGTCTTCGCGATGATCGTCCTCGAAAAGGAACTCTCCAAACTACACCTCGAGATCGACATGGTGACGACGCCGAGCGGCAAGCCGGTAGCGATGGCTCATACGAACACCTGCACATCCGATCTCGACGCCTGGATCAATCTCTTCCGAGAATTTGTGGACGCGCTTGGTTTGGAGGTCAGCCAGTCCAAGCTGTTCGAAGTGCTGTACCGAAAGGCGCTCGATGGGAATGCCGACGCGGGCGGCCTGCTGGCTTACAACTATTTTGCGGGTGAACCTATTACCAACGTCGACGGCGGGCGTCCATTGTTCGTGCGTGCGCCGGAAAACCCCTTCTCGCTGGCAAACTTCATGCGGGCGCATCTGTTCTCGGCGGTCGGCACGTTGAAGCTCGGCATGGACATCCTTTTTGAGCAGGAGCAGGTGAAGATCGACAAAATCCTCGGCCACGGCGGCTTTTTCAAAACTGAGGAAGTGGGCCAGAAGGTGATGGCGGCGGCGCTGAATGTTCCTGTGTCGGTGATGGAGACCGCCGGCGAAGGCGGCGCGTGGGGTATCGCTCTGCTGGCGGCGTATCTGGCCGGTAAGAAACAGAATCAACCCTTAGAAGCTTATCTGTCAGACAAAGTTTTTGCTGGCGATAAAAGCAAAACGATCGCTCCCGATCCGAAGGACGTGGCTGGTTTTGCAGCGTTCATGGAACGGTATGAGAAAGGAATTGCGATCGAAAGGGCTGCCGTGGATGCGCTGAAATAGGCTGCAAGACTGGTGGGGCGAGGCTCCCGAAAGACCGCAGAGCATGACCAGGGCCTTAACATGTCTCGACAGCATACCGGGCCAGGAGGACTATCGTCGTGCCGAGCCGTTCCTCGAATATGCCACCTCCTCCGCGCAAACCTGCTTTAGACCAACGGCTCGGCGCACTTTCCTGCCCAATATCAAGCTATAGCGTCGAATCATTCTTTCCGCTGGTATGACCTTGGGTCTTTCGGGAGCCTCGCCCCACCAGGGTATTCACAGGTTTAATGACACATTCGGCCACCTCATCCAACTGGTTCAATTCCTTCGCGTGACGCTGTCCCCAGGCGCAAAGCGCTACTAACACTGGTTCCAGACTTAACCCCAGGGCGGTTGCCGAGTACTCCACCCGAGGCGGGACCTGCAGGAAGATCTCTCGGTGGACCAGGCCATGTTCTTCCATCTCCCGGAGCTGTTGGATCAATACTTTCTGACTCGCGTTCGGGACCAACCGCCCAAGCTCCGAGAGCCGCTTTTTGCCGCTGAACAAGTGATAAAGGATAACCGCTTTCCATCGGCCTGAAATCACCTTCAAAGCGCGTTCGGCCCATCGTTCCTGGCGTCGAAGTTGCCGGCGTGGTTGAGGCACTGGGAGAAGGAGTCGATCCGGATCTAAATGGGAAGCGCGTCGCAGTTCCATTGT
>JAFAHI010000362.1 GCA_019237325.1 Verrucomicrobiota bacterium
TCTTCTGTGCGCACTGGTATATTCGGTCCTAAGCGAGGGCAGCGATGTACGTAACCGAATTTGAACCGTTGCAGCGGCTAGTGAAGATCACCGTGGCAGGCGACGCGATTGCCGAAGAGGTGATTGCTGGCCGGGAGAGTCTACGGGAGGTCCTGAGAGATGTTCAACCAGGGTTCAGGTTGCTGGCTGATCTCAGCGCATTAGTTTCCATGCCGACTAGCGTAGCGCCCCATTTGGGCGAAATCATGGAATTATGCGCAGAAAAGGGAGTCGCCTTGGTGGTAAGATTGCTTCCGCCGGAGCCTAGCAAAGACATCGGCTTAGCCATCATCAGTCAGTTCCATTATCCTCCCGAGGTTCCTATTATTACGTGCGCCACGATGGAAGAAGCGATGCGCCTCTTAGAAGAGAAAAAATGAAGGAAAGATCACGAAGACAGAAATTTTCACAAACAAGGTCGCAGAGACCGCAAAGATCGGAAAACAGAAAATCCCCCCTTTGTGGCCTTCGCGGCCTTGCTGTGAAAATTTTGTCTTTTCGTTAGCTTCTGTAAAAAATCTTCTGCTTCGATCTTTGTAACCTTTTGTGATATTCGATCCGGACTACGGAAAGTCTATTCCGTACACATCGAATCCCGTTCCGACTATCGACCTGCTACAGGAATCAACGGTGGTGTTCGCGATTAATACCGCAGAGTTCTATGCCTTTTACGTCGATTTGTTAACTCGCCCGGTGCCAGTGAAATTTGTGCACCCGCCGCCTGCTCATAACTCGACGATTGAGGTGGCGGTGGGCGACTGGCGCCACCACAGCGATACAAGGACCCTAGATTACAAAGGTCACAAAGACAGAAGAAATGACCATGCCAGAAATTTAGAGGAGAATATTCCGGCAGTTCCGGAGCTTGTCTCCTGAGAATATAACGTGGTTAGTTTTGTGGTCTTTGTGATCTTCCGTACTGTGCGAATCGAAATCCCTTTTCTTTAAGGACGCCGATCACTTAGGCTAATTGCCCCCGTCATATTGGGGCCGCCAACCGGAGATCATGGAAGGTTGTCCTGTCCGTTCATACATACTCTCTCCTCCATAATAAGCACCTTGTGACCGGTGATCTTGGCTTGTCGATTGGTTGTACCCGGTACAGGCGGAGATCAGCGCTACCGCTCCGATTAGGACAAACATCCGGGCTATAGTCTCCACGTCATACCTACTAGTTCCGACCTGAGGCGTTTACAAGCGACGGGAGCCGCCGCCGCTTGACGTCCTCCTTCGTCCGTGGTTCCCGAAACTGTGGTGGACAAGATGGCGCGACAGACCTTCTGTGCTAATTCTGTTACTTCAAATGGAACCTTTGGTATCGCAGTTCTGGCGGGACTACCTTAATACCTTGCCGGCGGGCCAATCCCGCCCTGAAGCTCCGGCGGGTGTGTTCGCGTTTGGCGACTCGAAAGAATTGGCCGATGAACTGGCGGCACTTGTACGAGAAGGACTAAAAACGGCGACGTGTTCCGCGGTCTGGACCTACGAAGAAAACCAAAAGCCGATACCGCAAAAAGGAGAACTTTCGATTGTTATAGACGGTACCGGCAACCCTGTTGCCGTCATCGAAACCGTTCAAATCTTTTTGGCACCGTTCAATGAAGTCACCGAGCGTTTCGCGTGGGAAGAAGGTGAAGGCGATCGTTCATTAGCGTACTGGAGGCAAGCTCACCGCAATTTTTTTGGTCGCCAGCGCTTTCGGGATCGAACTTTTGACGAACAAATGCCGCTGGTTTGCGAGCGATTTCGAGTCCTCCATGTTACCTCTGGCAGATAAAGAATTAACCTTGCGCTAGTGGGATGGGACCAAGAAAAAATTGCACAACAAGCCCTTAAAAGCCGGAAAGATCAAAAACAGAAAATGCCCCTTTTGTGGCCTTCGCGGCCTTGTTGTGAAAATTTCTGTCTCTGTTATCTTCTGTTTCCCAGCTCGCCTGTGTTTCGGGTAGACGCGGCCAAGAGTCGAGGCCAGTCGCTGAAACCGCGCCTTATGTGGTTTGCGCTTCGCGCACCGCGACAGCAAAGCGGCTACCTTTATGGACCTTTGGCTCGCCGCGCGTGCGGATAGTGAAGCGCTTGGCATCTGCCATAGTGGTTTCGACGATCTCCGCTCCGATTTCAGGGGCTGGCACATCGATCTTCATGCCTTCCCAGTCCATAAGATCGTGCTCCAGTTTGGCTTCAAGTAACCAGGTATCAGCCCGGCGATCCGGCTCCGTTCCCGGCTCTTCCTTTCGGCTCTCAACAACTTTGGCGTTAAGGATTTTCATCACTTTTCCTCCATCTTTATTTTCGGTTGGGCGGGATTTGCTGGTTCTACTGGCAGAAGCCAAATTTCACCACGGAGACACAGGAGAGCATGAAGGGCTTGGTCCTTGAAGAAAGACGATATGTTGCTAGTTTACGCTCTTACCGGTTAGTTCGGCTACGAGTGCGGGGATCTGGTAGACCTTGTCTAGGGCTTCCAGAATCGCTCGTGAATCGACGGCAACCGCGCGCGCCTGCTTATCTGTGTACAAATAATCCGTTGGCAAGCTTTGGATGTTTCCATCGAACAGGATGCCCACGAACTCACCTTTCCGATTGACTACCGGGCTACCGCTGTTTCCTCCAGTGTTATCGGCAGTACTGACGAAATTAAAAGGAGTATGCGGGTTCAGCGCTGAACGACGGTCAAGCCAGCGTTTGGGTAGATCAAAAGGAGATTGGTTGTCGTGCTGAGCAGCCCGCTCATACAATCCTGCAAAATCCGTAAACGCAGGAATGGATTTGCCATCTTCTTCGTACCCTTCGGTTGTTCCGAACGAAAGGCGTAAACTAAAGGTGGCATCCGGCGCAAAGTGGTTGCCCTGGATCGCCCGCTTAGCTTTTGCAATCTGCGCGTAGGCGGTCTGGCAAACCTCATTTTGTTCCTCCACCGCTTGCCGGGCCCGACGCGCCATTTCATCGGTAGCTTGCGCGAACTTGATCATCGGATCGTTTGTTTCGTTCAGCGCTGGGAGCCCACCCTGATAAAGCTTTCGTCGAAATTGCACATCTTTCAGGTGTGTACCGCTGATGAGCTCGTAAGCGCGATCGTGCGGCGATTTACCCTGCAGAAGATCCTTGACGAGAGGATCGTTGACGCCGTATCGAGTAACCAGGTTGGTAAGAGAACCGCTGAGCTGCTGGATCTCGAGGTCATCATAGATAGGGGCTTCGGAAAACAAAAGCAGCTCCAGGGTTTCCCGGCTCGTTTCCCGGTATTCCGGTAAGCGCTTTTCGTTTTCCTTTTTCTGTTCTACTGCGGCGCGTACCAGCCCCCGGGCAAAGCGAAACAGCTGGCTGTCAAAGCCGAGGGGCCTGTTCCGAATTCCCAGCACCAACGACGACCTTGGGATTAGCCCTTCGTAAAAGAGATAGTTTACGAAGTCCCCTCGACTGGTTTCGATGGCTTTCTGGATTTGGGTATAACTATCCGTGAGGCCGGAAAACCGAGGGTCTTTTGCGGCTTCTTTTTCTAAAGAATCTTGTCGCGCCGAAACTAACTGGAATGTTTGCGGATCAAGCAAACCGGCCAGTTGTCCGGCGAGTGCTTTCCTGGTGTTTTGCACTCGAAGAAGCTCTTCGCGGGCTTTCCGGGCATTGTCTGACGAGCGGGCGCTATAGGCATCCAAAAGGACTTCCTTGCGGTAGAATGCCGACAAAAGGATCGGCAACCAGATATCTCTGTGTTCCTCAATCGCAGCCGTGGTCGCGAGGCGATCTGTGAAGCCGGGGTTTCCGCTCACAAAAGTCAGTTCATGTTCCGAAGGGCCATCCGGGCTGAATCGCAGGTAATGTTCCGGATGCACCGGACGCCCGTTCTCGTAAACGCGAAATAGACACATATCCAGATTGTACCGGGGATACTCAAAGTTATCCGGATCGCCGCCGAAGAACGCGATCCCGGCTTCGGGCGCGAAAACCAAACGGACATCGGTGTACTGCTTGTATCGGTATAACTGGTAACTTGCGCCTTCGAACAACGTAACGACGTCGCTACGCAGCCCGGTCGTTTTCTTCGATTCCTGTTCGATGTCCGCGATCGCCTTTCTCCGCGCGGCCAAGGTCTGTTCCGAGGTTGCGCCCTGCGGAAACGCGGCATTGACCCGGTCCGTAACATCCTCAATGGATTCCAATACGTTCAGCTCAAGGTCGTAACATTTTTTCTCTTCCGCGAAGGTGGCCGCATAAAATCCATCGCGCAGATAGTTGTGTTCGGATCCGCTGAATTTCTCGAGCGCGTCGGCGCCGACGTGGTGGTTGGTGATGACCAACCCAGTGGGCGAGACAAATGATCCGCTGCCTCCGTTATTAAACCGTACACTGCTCTTTTGCAGGTGCTCGAGCCAGGCCGCGTCGGGCGAAAAATCGTATTTGCTTTTGAGCTGGTCCAGCGGCGGCGCGTTGAATAGCCAGAAACCTTCGTCCGCTTGAGCGGTGGTGATGATCGAGAGAAGAAATAAGAGCCCGCAGAGGCCAGCGCAGGAAACGGATTTCATATTAAATGGGGTTACCAGTGAGAGGATCGAGATAATGTGTCGCTGGACGAAGGCCAAGCAAGTGCATCGGAGCGCGATGGCCAGCGCTCTTCGTCTCTTACGCTATAGCATTCTCTTCCGATTAGTAACATGGTGAGAGAGCCAATAACTGGCTCTTCCCATGAGATTCTTTGAATTCACCAGTAGTAATGGTAACACCGCTCATGTTCCCGTGGATCAATTTCTGCGTATGGAGACGTTTGATGATTACCAATCGGGCAATGGTGTCGTGCAGGTTCTGTTTCGGAATGCTGACGAGGAAAATCCTTATATCGTGACAATCAACACCGCAATTGGCGCGCAAACGAGCGTTGCGGGACGTATTCAAAGCGAGCTTTCCGAAGAGAGTAATGATTCAATTTTGATCAAGCCAAACATGATGCCCAATGTGACCGGTGTTGTCTTTTAGCCCTCGCCAGGTCTGATGGTCCATATAACCCGACGACTTTCGCAGGCGCTAGGTGCCCCTTCGGATGATCCGCTGTAAAACGGTTCACGCGATTTACAAGCGCTACATAAGTGCTATCCAGATGGAGGACTATGAAATATTCCCCCCTCGTAACTCTATTGGGAGCTCTGGCAATGGCGTTAGCCGGGTGTTCTACTGTACAAGAAGCAACAACGGTCGAGATACACTCTCCGCAACTCAGTGCCAGCACGGTTGGTCAACGCGCATCTTTTGCCTTCGTTCCACATCTGAACCAAGAGGCCGCGGCTGCGGTCTCGAACGCGTCGTTTTGGCAAAAGCAAATCGAGGCGGCGATTGCGTCCACTTTGGAGCAAAAAGGGTATCGGCAGTCCGCCCAAGTTCGAAAGGCCAATTTATTGGTGGCATTTCATGTGGTGTTAAGGCAGGGAGAATATGTCACCGTTTTCGATAACTATTCTGGATACAAACTGCCTGCCGCTAAAGCAGCTAGCGCAGGGATCGCTAAATTAGCCGCGGCACCAAACGGTCAGGCCGAAATTGGAACCCTGGTGATCGATATCATCGATCCCGGTACTAAGACGATTATCTGGCGTGGTTGGGGGAGGGCGGATGTCAAAAAGAGCCCGCAACAAAAGGAGATCCGTAGAATAGCCGGCGGAATTCTCCGCAACTTTCCGAATCGTTGACGGCAGAACCTGGTTCGCCGCCGGTGATCCCTCGACCGATCGAATTGGGTCACCTTGCGTAAAGGTCAGTCAATTTGACTGACCCTTGACTGACCCCTTTTCGAAAAACAATGCAGCATGATGAAAATGAAAACAGCGATGATCCTGGCAGCGGTCTCTGTGCTGGTCAGCAGCTGCGCTGAAACCAAAAGCCAAGCTGGGATCCATGGCGAGATTCTAGGCGTTTCAGCGCAGGACCCATATTATATGATCTTCCTCGCCGACCATTGAAGCGCATCCCGCGGTTCGTCGGATTCGCATCACCGTCGGACAGAAGAGCCCAGCGGACCTGGGGGACGCCCAACGGACTAGGTGACGTATCTTAACATTGCCGCTGTTGTTTTGCCCATCACTTCTCAAAGGGCAAGCAAGGTATCGAAAAAGCATCAGGAGCCGGAGCATGGGGAAGATTTCCAGATGTCTCTCTGGCTATCGATCGTCACACAGAAGAAGGGTGTTTTAACATTGCGCCTACCTACAGATCTTTTGCAGCGGAAAAGGCATTTGTAGCTCAACGGATCAGCGGTATCTGGAAGTCCGAGAAGACCTGAAGATTGAAAGGAAGCAGAGTGTTATTACATCGGCTGGTGTTAACGAAATCTTGAAAGTCTTAGGTGAAGAGAACCTAAAGACAAGTGATTGGCAGGAGAAATGCGAATCAGACTCTACCTTTTATTAGGCGAGCCTAACTAGTAAATTTTTGGTAAATTCCTCAGATAATTTTTCTCAAGAAATGATTGTTTGACTCGAGCAATAGAAGTCCAGATCATCTGGAGTGTCAGAAGCCAAGTGCATTGTAAAGCTAGGCGTAACTGAGGCCGCAGTTAGAGCTGACGCTATCAGCGTAGCTATTCAGTTCTGCAATCAACACGCACAAATAGATTGGGATAATCAGGAGAAGGAAGCACGGAGCGTGGCTACTGGCACGATGAGAAAATTAAGTAAGGATGTATCAGATATCGGATACATGGAGGTTGAGCCGTTACGCGGCGAATTTCGGGCTGATCCAGGCTCACCAGACTACAAGGCTCCGTGCGGCTGTCTTGCTTGGATGATTCGTTAGGGAGCAAAACGGCTACTGGGGTCCTCGGGTCTCGGCTCGCTCGCCAGGTTTCGCCAAAAAAACCTTCCCGCTCCTTCCCTCACGAGCGATCAAATGCACTGCTATGCCGGTTTTCCGTTCGATTGCGGGCCATTCTCACAAAACGGTTGCACGGCCTTTGTCTGAGGATCAGCCTTTTAGTTATGGGAATATTTTTAGCAACCGTTGATGGCCATCCTGTTTATTCGGATGGCAAAGGCAATTTTAGCAAGGAGAAGAACGAAACTTTCAAGATAGCAGCGGCATTTGCTCAGGTATCCCCTGGAGACGACGCGGAGGCTTATCGGAAAAAGGCATCGGAGCAATTAGGCGTTGAGCTTCAGTATGTGGATAACCCGCCATCCTGACACCCGAGATCTGAGGGTCCTCTCCGCTATCTTTTAAGGACCAGCGAGGCTTTCACCTCGCTGGCCTTGTGTTGCTAGCATTTCGATCAGAACGGCCCATGACCTTGGGAGTCGGGCTACCCTGACAACGAGGGTTCGATAGCCGTTAGTCGATTGGTCGTTTGTTTTTGCAAAGAAGCCCGTCTGGCCCAAAACGAAGGAGCGGATTCGCCAGAGTTACTGATCTTCTTCTGGGATACCGGGGCAGATAATTCCAGCAATCCACAGCCCGGAGGCAATAGCGAGATACCACCAATGATCACCAAAAAAGTGGGAGATAATGGCATATAAAACAACCGTCACCAGTGTCGTCACCAGAGCTGCAATTTCAGCACTTCGAGACGCATCGCTTGCGATTTTAGCAGCTATTAGCTCGACGTCTCGGGCCTAAGGGACGCATCTGAACATTGAACAAATTAATAGGAAGAGGGATCGCGTTTTTCTTGTCCACTGCCAGACTGAAATGTGCAAAGTTAAGATACGTCCTTGCCGGTTCCCTTCGTCTTCCATCAAACTCGAACCGATGGATTCTTCAAGCTGCTTGTCGCGGAGCATCGTGTGCAGGCTTTCTTGGACCGCACGGCGAAGGCTGCGATGCAGGTCAGACGGACTATGCTTGCCAATCGCATGGGCTAGATTCTATAACGCTATGGTCCATGCCGCGTTACCTCGTGTCCTTCGGTATTTGGGTGGCCATTCTGAGCTGCTGCGCAACGGCAGCTAATGTCGATAATGTCTTGTCGGGGCCACCTAAATATGGAAAAAAGGACCTCCAACGCTTGCGCACGTACTACGGAAGACGACTTCCGGCTGGGACATCTGATGCCGCAGACTCGGCGCGAAGGCAGTCCAAGGACTATGGTCCGTTGGTCGTAGCCGCGACCCATAAGGACCGGAGTGCGTTGTCCACTCTAATGTCGTTGTCGCCGATGGATGGGGAGGCCGGAGA
>JAFAHI010000370.1 GCA_019237325.1 Verrucomicrobiota bacterium
AACGGCGAATCGGTCTCTCGATCAAAGCCGCCCACTACTCCGACGAGGAGCTGCGGCGTGAAACCGAAGCCTTCGACAGCTTACGGCCCGGCGAGGATATGGTCGGACTGGAGCAAGCATTCCAGGCAGCAGAAGAAGAGTATCGCCCTGGCGATCGAAAGCGCTAATCGCGGGTTGCGATCTGCCAAAAATGCTGAAGCTTTAGCTTGGAACACTGCGAGGCGGCACCGCCGCCTCGATAGCGTTCCGAGAAAAACTTGGGCTTTGGCCTGAACCGAGTGGGGGCTTAAGCACGATCACAAACAGATACTTATCGAAAATTGTATGGAAAAACCGCAAATCGTTGCCTACGTAAAGACTTATTGCGGCTGGAGTAATGGCGTTCGGGCAGTGCTGAAGAAGTACGAACTTCCTTACGAAGAGAAAGATATTATCCAGAACCCAGCGTTTCGTTGGGAAATGGAGCAAAAGAGCGGTCAACCTCTTTCACCCTGTGTCGAGGTCAACGGTACGATGTTGGCTGACATCAGCGGCGAGGAGCTAGAGGAATACTTGGTCTCCAATAAGCTCGTGGAAGCTAGCACGGCTGGAACCGATGTACCTCTGAACGCCCCCTGCCCGCCTGAGCAGCACGAAGCGCCGAACGTGGCGTTTCGCAGGTAAGGCGACGTCCTCTTTAGGAGAACGTTCTTCTCCGCCACAAGTAGCAGATTTGTAGGCCTGGGCTGAATCGAGCTCAGGCCTATTTGTCTTACCGCGAAGCCGGTAGCATTTCCAACCCAGGGCTGAGGCCCTGGGCTACGCTGTAGAACGCCTGTGACCTTTCCGTGCTGCTTACCGGTAGGTGCGTCCCGTAAAGATACATCGTCAAGAAATAGTTGATAGCGAGGACGGGCTATGTGAGGCCTCTCCCTGCCACCCCTACTCCACAAACTCCAATTCGACGCTTGGCAGGATGCCTTGATCTTTGCCTCGTCTCAGGAATTGCCGAATCGCTTCGCGGCCAGTCTCACCGTAGTCGAGCGTATAGTCGTTAACATACATGCCGATGAATTTATCGGCCTGTTTCAGATCCAGCCCTCTGGCTAACGGCATCGAGTGCTTTATCCCGGCCAACCGGTTCTCGAGTCCGTATCGAATGCTTTCCTTGAGAATCTCGGAGACTTCCTTTCGGATATCCGGCGGAATATCTTTGCGAATTACGTTGCCACCCAATGGGAGAGGCAATCCGGTTTCGGTTTTCCACCATTGGCCCAGGTCGAGAATCAGATGAAACCCTTCTTGCGCATAAGTGAGCTGGCCTTCGTGGATCAATAATCCGACCTCCGCTTTTCCAGCGCGCACATAGTCAAAAATCTGATCAAAAGGCACGACCACGGTCTCAACCGGTACCCCAAACAATTTCAACGCGAGGTGCGCGCTGGTTCGTAGCCCAGGAACAGCGACTAGTTTCTTGGAAAGCCAGTCGCGCATTTGAACCGAGTCCCGCGGCGGCTCGACGGTTGATACCAGCATCGGCCCGTATCCGTCACCCATACTCGCGCCGCACGGCAAGAGCGCATAATGGTCCGTGAGATAGGCGTATGCATGGATCGATACCGCGGAAATATGCAGTTCGCCGCGCCCAGCTCGCTGGTTCAGCGTTTCGATATCCTGCAGGGTGTGATGAAAAGTATGGCCGCGCGTGTCGATCTTATTCTCCGCTAACGCGTAAAACATAAAGGCGTCGTCTGGATCCGGAGAATGACCAAGAAGGAATTCCATGGCTCAAGAAAGCCAAAGGATGGGTTAGCGCAAGGGCAACCGGACAACGGGCAAGCTCGCACCTCAAGCGAGTCGAGCTACGACGCTCCCCGCCAAGCGTTCGCGTTCACCCGCGCTCGCTCGCTCACGGCTTTGTCGCTGTTCTCGGCGTTGTCCGCGTTGTCATCCTCGTGGCTGTGCGCCCGTTCGACTTCACCTTGCATCTGCCTCCAGCGCGGTCGAGCGCCGGTCCCGCGTTTGCCGCGCGGGGAATAGAACAAGTAACAGATCCCGCCGATGAGTCCGAAGAGTAGAAAGAAGGAAAAACCAAGCAGCGATATCAGGATGCCAACCTCGCCCGGTACCTTGGCCAAGTCGCTCATCAGGATCTCGAAAAGTGATTCCCGAAAGCCGAGTCCACCCGGCGTGATTGGCAACGAGATAATCGTAGTCACGATCGGCATGATCGTCATGGTGTCGAGTAGAGAAACTTTTGCGTGGACTGCCTGGGAGGCGCAGTAGAAAGCGCCATAAAAGGAAAACAAGACAGGAAACGACAATGCAAAAGCCCACGCTAACGATTTTCGTGCCTTAGCGAAGAGATGGTAGGCTTCTGAGGCTTCGATTACCTGTTCACGAAGAGGGAAATGTCGCGGAAGCCGGCTTGCCAGGTTTAGTCCGCTGATGAGGAAGGATCCACCCACCATAGTGGAAAAACCAATCAGCATACAGATCAAGACCCAGGCGAAGAACGAAGCTTGTGGTGTTTGTTGAAGCCATTGCCAGCGAAAAGCTGTGGTGATAACGGCAGTTAACACGAGAGCCAGCATCCCGATCAAGCGGTCCATCACGATGGTCAGAACCGCCTCTTTCTTGCGATCCGGAAACTCTCGCATGGAATAATAGAGCCGGGCGAAATCGCCGCCTGTGTAGCCTGGCATGAAAAGGTTAAAGAACAGCCCGACGAAGAACAGTTGAGACAGACGAAGCCAACCGATGCGCATGCCCTGGACCCGCAGCAGGATGTTCCACCGCACGATGTTGGCAATTTCCCCAACGAACGCGACCGGGAGACCGATCAGCATCCAATGGGCATCGGCTCGGCTAAAAGCAGCGCCCATCTGCGCCCTTTTTTCCGGGCTATTAAAAAGATAGATAAGAATCGCAATCGTAAAGATCGCTTGGGCGGTACGGATAAGAGCCTTCTTCATCGATGCGGTGACGTCTTAAAGATGGGCTCCTAAGTGGGGCGAGTTCACGTTGAGCAAATTTATTGGCGAGTCTGCCCCCGGGAACCTGCCAAGACGGGTCAAGGGCTCTGGGTGCCTGCTTAAAAATCTGAAATGACAGACGATACGCTCGGAAGTTCGGGTAAATCAACGGGCGATTTCCAGATGAATTCCACCGGCGGGCGGGCTACAGCTTCGGTGCAAATGAATTTTGTCGATCTCACTTCACAAGGCGAAACCGCTTGGCGTAAAGAATTCGACCGCCGTTATCTGCCGTCAAATGAACTGATTCAGCAGGTACACGATATCCTCTCACGCATTCGCGCTGATGGAGATGCCGCCCTGGTCGATTTTGTTCATCGCTTCGATAAGACGCAGATGACGGCTAAGGAGTTCCGGGTTGGTCACGAGGAGATCACCCTGGCGTTGGGCCATCTGGATCCGGACCTCCGTGATGCCTTATCAGCCTCTAAACAGAACGTACAAGAGTTCGCTCGACGCAGCCGAAGGACCGATTGGCAGGCCGAAAATGTCCAAGGCGCAACGGTTGGAGAGCGCTTTGACCCGATTCGTCGGGTAGGAATCTATGTACCGGCAGGAACCGCCCCACTTGTGTCCTCTGCAATCATGACCGTGGCAATTGCCAGCGCAGTTGGAGTACCCGAGATCGTTGCGGTTTCCCCGGTGTCGGGCTCGACACAGATGAACAGCGCTCTTTTGGCGGCCCTAGATATGGCCGGCGCAACCGAGACTTACAAAATCGGCGGGGCGCACGCAATCGGCGCATTGGCGTTCGGGACCGAGTCGATTCGCCCTGTCGATAAAATCTTTGGGCCGGGAAACGCATTTGTAACAGAAGCCAAGCGCCAGGTGTTCGGGTATGTCGCCACCGATCTGCTCCCTGGCCCAAGCGAGATTCTGATTCTAGCGGACCACTCGTCCGTACCTGCCTGGGTGGCAGCGGACCTCATGGCCCAGGCAGAGCACGGGCCAGGAACTGTTATCGCCGTCGCGTCGTGGCACAGACAAACCTTGGAGCTCGTACAAAGCGAGATCGAGAAAAGTTTACCATCTCTCACTCGCCAAGCTTTTCTCAAGGATGTCTTAGCAGAACGAGCCTACGCTGTTCTGACCAGAGATCGGGAGCAGGCGGTTGCGTTCGCCAATGCTTTCGCCCCCGAACACCTCACCATCGTGACCGAAGACGCGGCAGAGCTTGCCGACAAGGTCACGGCCGCCGGCGCCATCTTTCTGGGCAATTACTCCCCGGTCGCGGCTGGAGACTTCGTAGCGGGTCCAAGTCATGAACTCCCTACCGGCGGCGCGGCTAAATCGTTCGGCGGGCTGACTGCCGACCAATTTCAGCGCCGCACGAGTATTGTTCAGCTGGATCGGGAATCGTTACAAAAATCGCTCCCTTTTATCCTGTCTTTCAGCAAAGCCGAACGCCTCGACGCACATGGTGCATCAGCTCAGATTCGGTTCATCACGCATTAGTCTCACCTCTCACAGCTTAGTGCTGCCGTCTTCGCTTGAAACGAATTTGCGCTAGAGCGCGAGCTAACGAGGCTTCAACCTCGGCGGCTTCGTCAGAGGCAAGGTTCTTATCTCTTAGAGCTGCTTGCGCGCGATTGATTGCATCTTGCGTGGCTCCCTCATCGATCTGTTGATCTTCAAGGGCGCTATCGGTAAGAACCGAGACACTATCACCAGTGACTTCAATAAACCCTGTACCGACCACCAGCTCCGTGGTTCTACCGTCTTTGATGATGCGCAGCTCACCCGGCAGCAGCTGCGTCATCAAAGGTACGTGCGCCGGATAGACCCCGATCTCGCCTTCAATGGAGGGAAGGACCACCATCGCGACATCATCCGAATACGCCCGACCTTCCGGTGTGACAATCTCCAGCTTCAGGGTGGCCATGAGGAGCGAGCCTATTCTTCGGTCTGATGAATTTCCTCGATCGAACCCTTCATGTAGAAGTTCTGTTCAGGAACGTCATCGTGTTTCCCATCCAAGATCTCGCGGAAACCGCGAATCGTATCCGCGGTGCTGACATATTTGCCGGAGTGACCGGTGAAAACCTCGGCAACGTGGAAGGGCTGGCTCAAAAATCGTTGAATCTTCCGGGCACGATAAACCGCTAATTTATCCTCCGGGCTAAGCTCGTCCATGCCGAGGATGGCAATGATGTCTTGCAAGTCTTTATAGCGTTGCAGAACCCGCTGGACACCCCGAGCGACTTGATAATGCTCCTCACCGACAATGTCAGGAGCCAGCGCCTTTGAAGTGGACGCTAACGGATCCACTGCCGGATAAATCCCGAGCTCCGCAATCGACCGTTCCAGCACGATCGTCGAGTCCAGGTGCGCAAAGGTATTGGCCGGGGCCGGATCGGTAAAGTCATCGGCCGGAACGTAGACCGCCTGAAACGAGGTAATCGAACCCTTGTTGGTAGAGGTGATTCGTTCCTGTAAATCCCCCATCTCAGAAGCCAGCGTCGGTTGATAACCGACCGCTGAAGGAGTACG
>JAFAHI010000234.1 GCA_019237325.1 Verrucomicrobiota bacterium
GTTCCTTCGGCCCGAGGGCCATAAAAGCGAGCTGTCAGCACTGAACTATGTCCAGTAATCTCCTCGAGGAAGCCTCTAAAGTCATTCCAAACACTGCGGTCCTCATCAACTTGGTTTCCAAGCGGGTGCGACAATTGAGCAACGGCCAAAGGCCGTTGGTCGAAATAGGCCCTCGGATGTCCAATGCCGATATTGCCCTGCAAGAGATCATCGAGCACAAGTTGGTGCCCGAAGCGATAGTGCCCAGCCCGAACGGCGCCTAAACGGGATCCTCCGAGCTAGATACCCATTGGGCTCGGCGACTACCATGAGCCAATCGATCGTCTAAAGACCGGCAAACGGACGCACTTTTTGCAGTCCAAATACAATATCGCCGAACGCCAAACGCCGAACCCCGAACGCCAAACGAATATTGAGCTATGCCAGCCGAGATCGCCTCAAATCGGCGAGCATTTCATAACTATCAGATCCTGGAGAAGATCGAAGCCGGTATCAGCCTCACCGGCACAGAGGTAAAATCTATCCGCGCCGGCCTGGCTAACTTGAGTAACGCCTTCGCGCGGATCGAAAACCAGGAAGCGTTCCTGTACGACGCGGATATCCAACCGTACGAACGCGCCAGTCACGAGCAACACGATGCCAAGCGCCCGCGCAAGCTGCTCTTGCATAGAGCTGAAATCACCAAGCTCTTTGAAGCGACCGCCGTAAAAGGACAGACCCTCGTCGCCCTTCGGCTTTACTGGAAGGATCATCGAGTGAAAGTCGAGATCGGTATCGGCAGAGGCAAAACTCATGGAGACAAACGCCAAGACCTTAAAGAAAAAGCTGCCAAAGAGGAAGCCCGGCGAGCCGCCGACTCCTTTAATCGCGGAAAATTCTAAGATTTTCGGCGCATACGAATCGCTAGCCTCTGATCCCCAGCGCATTGGTTACACCCCTGAGTGCAGTTGTTCACTTCTTCAACTCAAGTGCGCTTTCCAACCCAATCCGCCCCATCATTTTGCTCGCCTCTCCGACCGGCTCAAATTGCGGCCAGACGTCCCTTGTTAACCGTTTATAATCCAAATTGATAGTTAGCTGAGCCTGTGAATAACTTGGTAATAAGTCCAAAAAACTAGCGCTTTTCGATCACGCAGATTTACCTCGCGGCCCGTTTAAACCGTCCACCAATAATTATCGGAACTGCTGAAAAGCAGCAAGTTCGGCCTTTTGAGAGCACGACTCCAAACGGCAATCCGATCTATCCCAACGCCGAAGATTCAACGGGACTCAAATGCTGTTTGTCGCGCTGAACCCAGCGAACCCGCTGTTTATAAGCCTCGGGAGAGGGTCCAACGGAAACCGCGTGCCTACATGTCATCCGATCGGCTCACCGGTCACCTTTTCCGCCAATGGTTTATCGGTTGTCGTTTAAGACAGACGGCTTACCACGGGCGGAGCCGGTTGATCAGATCTGCGGTTCCCGCCGGATCGCTTTTGCAGCAGTGCGAACGCCGGCACCATGAAGAAGAACGTTGTTAATAAACACAGCAACACTCCCAAGGCACAGACCGTACCGAGACCGCTCAAAGCGGGATTCTGAGCCGGAATCAGAACCCCGAAACCTGAGAACGTAGCCAATCCGCAGATCGACAGCGGCTTAAGCACATTGGCCAGGTTTTCTTTAAGATCGCCCTCCCGGCGGCTCACGACCAGGAATTGGATACCGTAGTCGACGCCAATCGCCAGCACCAACGGAAACGCAAGCGTGTTTAAGAGGTTGATGCTCAAATGGAGGAGTTTGAGGGTGGCTACCAGCCCCAACATCGAAAGCAGTAGCGCTAAAGTGTGGATCAGCCAGAGGGATAGGCGGCGATAGACGATCCAAAGCAGTAACAGGATCAGGAGACCGACCACCGTCGTGAAAGTCACCAACTCGCTCTTTGCCCACGGGATCAGGTCCCACAATGTGTATTGCCAGCCCGTAACGATCGCTTGTGGATCTGCCCGGTGAATGAATTCGCCGAGTTTTGCCTTTTCCTCGGGCGAACCGATCGGTTGGGCGGTTCGCAGCATCCCGGATTCTGTGCGCTGGTCGTCCGAGAAGAATGTGTTGATCAGGAACCACCAGCTCGATTTCTCGGGGAAGATCTTTGTCCAGTCAGGCAGGCCAGAGCTCGTTTGTTCGGCCTGGAATTTGTCCAGCAGGACAAATACAGACTGGAAGGCGTCAATCGCGAAGCCGTTCTTCTCCAGCGTATCCCGCACGCTTTGCTTCACTTGATTGAAGTCGACCCCCTTTAGAAGAACCCGATTTTCGTCGATCCGTTGCGGGTTCAACATGAAAGCGGCCGGTGTCGTAGCGAACTTCAAGTACCCCGATTTCAGACCTTCTTTAAAAGCATCGTCCAGGCGATGCCAGCGTTCATAGGCCTCTTGCTGGTTGCGTGGAGTGACCAGCACCCGAATTGGATCGGATTCCTGTTTCAATTCAGTACTCATCACCTGCAACGCAATGGCAGCGGGAATCGTCTTCGGCTGAAGAGAAAGCGGGCTGGTATCGAACTTCAGCGGAATAAACGAGCCCAGCGCAATCACCGCGCCCGCGATCAGCACCGCAACCGCAATCCCGAGCA
>JAFAHI010000634.1 GCA_019237325.1 Verrucomicrobiota bacterium
GGCGGTTCAGCGCTTTTCGCTCTCACCGGCCTACCGTCGCCGGATAGGGAGAGTGTTTTGAAAGAGCTGACTGGATTCGGCGGCAAAATCTTGACGACTTCGCTTTCACACTCGGATGAGGCCAGACTGCAGGCAGCCTTGCAAGCGGCCAGATCGTAAGCCGCATTTAGTGTTTTGGATTTTTACGGCATAGGACCTTGGTCCGATAGCAAATCCACCCGAGAGAGAGTAGTTAGGTTCGCGTCGACTCGGTCCCCGACGAACCCGCCGCTCCTCCGATGCTTTCGAAACTCGTCATCGCTTGGTGCCTGATGGCGCTTTGCGTGACGATCCACGCAACTGGCCTGACCGCTGTTTTTACCTGGTTGAAAGGCAAGTCGGCGGCGATCGAAGGTCACTTCTGGTGGGCGACTTGGACGCTGATCTGCGTCGCCGGCTGGACGATCCTGATGCATCTTCTGCAGATCGCTGTCTGGGCATTCTTCTATTTCTGGAATCATGGGATGCCTGACCTGCAAACATCCTTCTATTTTAGCGCGGTGACTTACACCACGACGGGCTACGGCGACCTCGTGTTGCCGAAAGAGTGGCGCGTCGTCGGCGGCGTAGAGGCACTAACCGGCATCATGATGTGCGGCTTGTCCACGGGATTGTACTTCGGCGTCTTCACAAAAGTCTTTGGTCTCAACCGGGGAAACTCCTAACCCATCTGAACCGATGAGAACGGTGCTGAAGGAGATTCGTCACAACCCGCTGCTTTGGCTGCTAGCCTTTGTTCCCATCGTGTTCATTGCCGGAAACGTTTGGCCGGAAGCACACACCCTGCTCTTTGTGCTGTCGGTCTTGGCCATCGTTCCGTTGGCCGCACTACTGAGTCACGCCACCGAATCCGTGGCAGCCAAGACCGGCGACGCGGTGGGTGGCTTGCTCAACGCCACACTCGGGAACTTGACGGAATTGGTTATCTCACTGGCCGCGTTGCGTACCGGCCAAATAATGCTGGTAAAAGCCTCTATCGCAGGTGCGATTGTCACTAACTCATTATTCATGTTGGGCGCGTCGTTTCTGCTCGGTGGTATCAGATACCACACGCAGGAATACAACCGGGTAAGCGCCCGATTGCAGGCCGGGCTGCTTTTTCTGGCCACGATCGCACTACTGGTGCCATCGGCGGTCGCGGAGGCAGATTCAACGGCCGATACCGCGTTCACCAGCAAATTGAGCGTGGGCCTGGCGGTGCTCCTCATTGTAGCCTATGCACTTGGCATGTTCTTTTCCCTCAAGACACACCGCGAATTTTTCGCCAGCGTGGCCCAGGGTGAAGAAAAGGAAGAACCATGGCCAATCGGGATAGCACTCGTCACCTTGGCGGCTGTCACCTTGCTGGTGGCGCTGGTCAGCGAGATCTTCGTCGAATCCGTTCAGGAGGCGGCGGTGACATTCGGGATGACTCCCGCGTTTGTGGGATTCATCGTGGTGGCGCTGGTAGGCGCAGCCGCAGAGATGGCCTCAGCATTTTCCGGCGCGCGTAAAAATCGCCTGGACCTGAGCGTTGGCATTGCCTTAGGCAGCGCCTCCCAAATCGCTCTTTTCGTAGCGCCGGTGCTCGTGCTGCTAAGTTACTTTATCGGCCCGGTGCCGATGGATCTTCGGTTTTGGCCGGGGGCAGTGGTAATGATGCTCATCGCCGCCCTCACCGCTTCACTGGTGACGAACAGTGGCCGCTCAGCATGGTTTGTCGGTGTGCTCGTGCTCATGGTTTATCTCATCTTCGCACTGACGCTCTATCTGCTGCCGCCTGGTGCTCGCTGATCGGTTGCCCCAAAGTGCCATGGCGGTTGGTGCTC
The DNA here is from genome assembly GCA_019237325.1 of Verrucomicrobiota bacterium. GTDB lineage: Bacteria > Verrucomicrobiota > Verrucomicrobiia > Chthoniobacterales > JAFAMB01 > JAFAVN01. Next base: position 1,848 of record JAFAHI010000634.1, read on the forward strand.
TGCTTCGGTAGCCTTCGGGAGTAAGCACAGGTGTGCCGAGAAAGGCACTCTTGTCGCTTGTCGGTTTCGACGTTGTTCACTTCCAGACCAACAAAGAATCAGCATGAGCAATAGTGACCGTGACCCTGAGACCGGGATATCGCTGGTCGATGGTCCAGTGGAGAATCCCGACGTCCCATCGACGCCATCGAAGGAAGCGAAGCTTCGCCGGGTAAAACGATGGTTATCCGGAACTTTATCGCAGAAAAATCTGATGGCCCTAACCGGCCTGTTTCTTTGTTTCTTCCTGATCATCCATCTGGCCGGTAACCTGCAGCTGCTCCTCCCAACGGAAGTGGCTCAATGGCAGTTCAATTTTTACTCGAAGCTGCTCTCCGAGAATATCTTCATCCACATCATTTCCTATGTTTTGTTTGCCAGCATAATCGCGCACGCTCTCTATGCCCTGGTAATCACGATTAACAACCGCCGCGCCAATGGGAAACGGTATGAGTACGATCACCGCGGCGCGAGCAGCAAATGGTATTCTCGCAGGATGGGGCTGCTGGGTACCGTTATTCTTTTTTTCCTGATTATCCATCTACGAGACTTCTGGTACGAAGTTCAGTTCGGCCACCTACCGGTAGACAAAGACGGTCAGGAAGATCTCTACACCCTGGTGGTAACGGTATACCGGAACGGCTGGTACGTTCTGATCTATGTCTTGTGCATGATCGCTCTGGGATATCACCTATTACACGGCTTCTTCAGCGCTGCTCGCACCATCGGTATTTACCACCCGCGCTATGTTAATTGGATTCGTGTCATCGGATGGGTCTATAGCATCGGCATCAGCGCCGGGTTCGCGCTCGTACCAATCTATGTGCATTTCGCCCTGACCTAGCTATGCTAAACGCAAGAACACCTGAAGGGCCGTTAGAGGAAAAGTGGAGGCACTATCGTTCAACCGCCAAATTAGTTAGTTCGGCTAACCGCGGCAAGCTACACGTAATTGTAGTCGGAACAGGTCTGGCCGGCAGTTCACTCGCCGCCTCATTGGGCGAGATGGGGTACCGGGTCACTTGCTTCTGTTTTCAGGATACTGCTAGACGCGCACATTCCGTCGCTGCTCAAGGAGGGGTGAACGCCTGCAAGAACTACAAGAATGACGGCGACACCATCTTTCGCATGTTCTATGACACGATCAAAGGAGGCGACTTTCGATCCCGAGAAGCGAACGTCTACCGCTTGGCGGAGTGTAGCGCGAACCTGATCGATCAGGCGGTAGCCCAGGGTGTCCCTTTCGCCCGCGAATACAGCGGATACCTTAGTAACCGTTCTTTTGGTGGGGTCCAAGTATCACGAACATTTTATGCCAGGGGCCAAACCGGCCAACAGTTACTGCTAGGCGCTTACCAGGCGCTCATGCGACAGGTCGCAGCCGGTACCGTGATGCTTTTTCCGCGCCATGAAATGCTCGATTTAGTGGTTATCGATGGAAAAGCCCGCGGCGTGATTGTCAGGGATATGGATAGCGGCGCCATCGAACGGCACGGGGGCCACGCAGTGGTGCTGGCAACAGGCGGATTCGGTAAGATTTATTATTTATCGACCCTGGCGATGGGGTGTAATGGATCCGCCATTTGGCGTGCTCATAGGCGGGGGGCCTTTTTTGCTAACCCGAGCTGGACCCAGATTCATCCAACCTGTCTGCCTCAATCCGGGGACTATCAATCCAAGCTGACTCTAATGTCCGAGTCATTGCGGAACGACGGCCGTATTTGGGTGCCCAAAAAGCAGGCCGATGATCGGGCCCCGAATGATATCCCCGAGCTCGATCGAGACTATTATCTCGAACGGCGATACCCGGCTTTTGGCAATCTTTCGCCGCGTGATATCTCATCGCGAGCCGCCAAAGAAAGGATCGACGCTGGTTTTGGAATAGGACCTCTAAAGAATGCAGTCTACCTCGATTTTTCCCGAGCGATCCGCGAACAGGGCAAACCGAAGATTGAGGAGAAGTACGGCAATCTTTTCCGCATGTATCAAAAGATAACCGGAGTTGACGCTTACCGGGAACCGATGCGGATCTCGCCGGCGGCGCACTTTTCTATGGGCGGACTATGGGTGGACTATGAACTGATGACGACCATCCCGGGGCTTTATGCACTGGGTGAGGCCAATTTCGCCGATCATGGTGCAAACCGGCTAGGCGCGAATTCGCTATTGCAGGCATGTGTAGACGGCTACTTCATCGCTCCGTCCACGCTTCCTAACTATCTGGCCAATGAAATCAAATCCGGGCCTGTCGCCGTCGAACATCCCGCTTTCGTCGAGGGAGAAACGACGGTACGGCGACAGCTCGAACATCTTATGGGCATCCAAGGAAACCTACCGGCCGATTATTTCCATAAGATGTTGGGATTGATATTATATGATAAATGCGGATTATCCCGCTCCCAGGCCGGCCTTAAGGAAGCAATCGTCGAAATCGACTCTCTGCGAACTCAGTTCTACGCCGACCTCCTAATTCCCGGCGGCGCCAACCTGAACAGCGAACTCGAGAAAGCAGGACGGGTAGCTGACTACCTCGAATTGGGGGAGTTAATGTGCTACGACGCCCTAACCAGAAACGAATCGTGCGGCGCCCATTTTCGCGAGGAATATCAAACGCCCGATGGTGAAGCCCTCCGAAACGATCAGGACTTCGCTTTTACTTCCGCTTGGGAGTGGGCCGGAGCCGGCCGCGAGCCGATCTTGCACAAGGAACCTCTGGTCTTCGAGTGCGTCACGCCAGCTGTCAGAAGCTACAAGTGAACAAAGCGCCGTATGCGGATACAACTTAAAATCTGGCGACAGGAGAACCGAGCCACGCCTGGCCAGTTAGCGAATTATGATTTAACCGACGTAAATCCCGACATGTCGTTCCTGGAGATGTTGGATACACTGAATGAACGGCTTGTGCGGCAAAGAGAACGGCCGGTGGAATTCGATCACGACTGCCGCGAGGGCATTTGCGGCCAGTGTGGGGTGATGATAAACGGCCGGGCGCATGGACCACTGCCGAATACCACAACGTGCCAGTTACATATGCGCTCGTTCAAAGATGGCGATATCATTTATGTGGAGCCCTTCCGAGCAACTGCCTTTCCGGTAAAGTGTGATCTGAAGGTAGATCGGAGCGCTTTTGACCGAATTATTCAGGCTGGGGGTTTTACTTCGGCTAGTACCGGGGGCGCGCCGGAAGCGAACAGCATGCTAATTGGTCATGATGTAGCCGAGGCGGCTTTTGATGCCGCCGCCTGTATCGGCTGCGGCGCTTGTGTCGCAACCTGTAAGAACTCCAGCGCCGCGCTATTTACCGCTGCGAAAATTACTCACCTTGCCTTACTGCCACAGGGGAAAATAGAGTCCCGGCAGCGGGTGCGCCGAATGGTCCGGCAGATGGACACAGAGGGATTCGGCCACTGCAGCAATACCGAGGCCTGCCAAGTCGAATGTCCCCAGCAGATATCCGTATTGCACATCGCGCGGATGAACTGGGAATATAACCGGGCATTATTCTAAATGAAAACCGAGAAGCCATTCGTGGCGGTTTACGACGCTAAATCCTATGACCGCGAATATCTGAGCCAGGCTATCGGGGCAGATGAACTGCATTGGTATTTTCACGAGTTCCGGTTGGAGCCGGAGACCGCGTCCAGTTCTGGCGGCGCGTCAGTGGTCTCCGTTTTTGTCAATGACGTGGTTAACCGCGATGTCCTCAAGCGGCTGGCGGGGATCGGCATCCGGTTGGTCGCTTTGCGTTGTGCCGGATTCAACAATGTCGATTTAGAATCCGCTAGGGAGCTGGGCATCGCTGTGACCAGGGTGCCGAGTTATTCGCCCCACGCCGTAGCCGAGCATACGATCGCGCTCATCCTTACTCTGAACCGCAAAATCCATCGCGCTTTCAACCGAGTGCGGGAATTCAATTTCTCGCTGCGCGGTTTGGAGGGATTTGATCTATGCGGCAAGACTGCCGGTATTCTTGGCACTGGCAAGATTGGTCGCCTAGTGGGACAAATCCTGCGTGGATTCCAGATGCGCGTGCTCGCTTACGATCCCTATCCAAACCGGGATTGGGCGGCCCGAAACGAGATCGAATATGTGGAAATACGTGCGCTCATGGAAGAGAGCAACATCATCACGCTCCACGCTCCTTTGACCCCTCAGACCGATCGCATCATCAATCACGAAACCTTGGCCTTGATGAAATCCGGAGTCATAATCGCCAACACCAGCCGCGGACGGCTTATTCATACCCAAGCCCTCATCAAGGCTTTGAAG
>JAFAHI010000774.1 GCA_019237325.1 Verrucomicrobiota bacterium
GGATATTGATGGACCGCAACTGTCGCGGCGTATTGCTGGCGCCGCCTTTTTATTTTAAGCACGTTAACGACGAAGGCCTTTACGCTTGGTTCGCCCAAGTGTTCGAGAAGCTGGGAACGCGGGCACGCGACGTCATTTTTTATCACATTCCGTCGGTGACCGAAGCACCCCTTTCGGTCGAATTGATTGGAGGATTGAAGACGGCCTTTCCGGAGGTGGTTGTGGGGGTCAAAGATTCCGGAGGCGATTGGGCCTACACCGAGAGGCTCCTTCGCGAGCACAGCGACTTGACGATCTTGATCGGAGATGAGCGTCATCTTGCTGCCGGTGTGCGTCTGGGTGCCAAAGGAGCAATTTCCGGCCTGGCCAACGTTTGTCCGGGCGAAATTTTGCCTCTGGTTCAGCACGGCAAAGATAACTCTCGGATCATCGACCTGGTCAATGCGGTGTTGAAGTACCCGGTGACACCGGCGGTTAAAGCACTAATTGCCCGGCAAAAGAATGACGATGGCTGGTTGAATGTGCGACCGCCCTTGACCCGTGTCTCCAGCCAACAGGTGAACGAGCTCGCTTCAGCCTGGGATCGCATCTTTTCTACGAGCCAATAAGAAGGAGGCGTTTGTATACCGTTGTCTGCGCTGGGCTACGGAATGGGAATAGCGGCAAAACAATACAAATCGGTATAGCTGCGACCAAACCCAGCGGATCAGACGCAAGGACGCAAAGACAAATTTCACAACAAGGCCACGAAGGCCACAAAGATTTGAGACAGAAGATTCCCTCTTTGTGGCGTTTGTAGCCTTGCTGCGAAAAATTATTCCGGACCTTCCCAGTGGAATCCTTGTTATTGTTACCCAAATTTTTTGCGTTTTTTGTGCCTTTTTGCGGCTATTCTATGTCTGTCTCTTATCTTACCGCCTTGGGGCTTAAACGCTGGTCAGGATAGTTTTCGTTTTCTCGGCAAAACGAGGAACGGATGAGGGAGAGCTAATCGCTGGCGCTTATCCTGCAGCCCCACTGCGCCGCTTGACCTTTTTGTTTTGGACTTTGAGCTGAGGAAACTCGCGTTTGTCTTTATGAAAATAGCAGATCTCGACTAGCGTCGGCCAGATCTCGAGCGAAGCGTGAATCTGGCTGATGACATCATCGACGATGCGAGAAACGTTTTGTTGAAAGAAATCGGGCTCAAAACCGTAGAAGGACCGCGCCAACGTCTCAGCAAAAAGTAGCAGCGCCTGTTTGCGCTCAGGAATCTTAGCCGTGTCCGCAGCTTTTAAGACCCGGGCGTGTACGGCGGCAATCCGTTCCAAGATCTCTTCACTATCCTTAAGGCTGACTTCGCCCTCATAGTCAAAGCGGATGGATAGGTCATCAACACTCTCAAGCGAGGATCTTATTTTTTTCTTCAACAGCGTACAAAGCTCCTCGTTGAACACATCCATCGCCAATGGGCTTCGCATGTAGTTGTTCTTTACATGGGTCTGGGCCGCATCGGTGTGGGCCGTGACGATACCGTCTTGCTGGATCCATAGCCGGTAGATGTAGTCTTCGAACCGCAGCCGGGTAGGAAAGAAAGGTGGCAAGCCCAACCGATTGTCATAGCCGGCGACTCCGCAGTCGATTCGCCAGTTTTTGTTGGTTACGGCGGGTCGGAAATTTTCGAGAACGTAGACGGCGTTTAGCTCATGCAGGTCATGATGCTGCTGGTTCTCGTCATGCAGATACATCTCCAAGTAATCCAGCGCGTCGATATCGTTGGTGCCGGAGCGAAACGTCTGGGCAATCTTGACCACGGCATTTTTGGAGACAGGGCCTCGCTCCAAAAGCAGCGAATTTTCGACGGCGAACTCTTTGGTGACATTCGTTTCTAAATCCATCGAAGTATCGACTAGAAGGTTACCGCTCTCGAAATTGTCCGGCACTTCGCTGACCTTCTTACCGAGGACGTCTTTAAAGGACATCAAGATATCGAACGATTTTTCGATATAACCGTTTTCGCCGGTCTTTTTCAAATGTCCGCGGCTGACTTCGTCCGGCCGGAGCGATTCCGGGCTGCTTTCCACCAGCGCGTAGGGCCGCATATCGTCGTCAGCGCTGACCAGGAATGAACCCAGCGTATAAATGAGAGAAAAGTTACGATTACCGCCGTAACTGGGCCGGAACAGGGTACGGACTAAGGACTCGAGTTTTTTATCATGCAGTTTCTTGTTCAGAAACTTCAAGAACTGCTCTTTTTCTCGAGGACCAACGTAATAGAGGTCGTTGACGGTTTTGGTCTTCTCGAGCTGAGGAAAATATTTCTCGTGATTGGCGAGGCTAGAGTCATCGAAGACGATCATTTTGACGGAGTGGCCGTTGGTCCAAAAATGTTCGTCGTAGGCCTCGATCGTTTCGGGGACATCACGTAGACGA
>JAFAHI010000525.1 GCA_019237325.1 Verrucomicrobiota bacterium
CGCTGACCTGTGGAGGTCGTGCCAAACGTTCTTTTCTCTTTCGGAACACCATAAAGGCGGTTGCACCGCCGCCTGAGACGAACACGGCGAGGGCAATGATCCATCTGAGCCCGAACACGGCGATAAAGGGCGGACCGAACACGGAGAAAAGGGTAAATATTATTAGAAGCCATCCCACTGCTCCGACCATGGTAACGGCTAAGAAACGTTTGGTCGGGTATCTCACGAGACCGGACACCACTAAAAGGGCGGTGCGCGTTCCCAGGACCAGCCGGCTGAAGACGAGAGCCCACCCGCCGAACCTGGCGAACCAGCTTGAGGCTGACTCCACTTTCTTCCGGGAAACCAGTGCGCGACCCCAGCGTGAGTCCAGTGCCCTGGCGCCACCGGTCTTAACTATTAAATAAATCGAGAAATCGCTGCTCCACATCCCGAGAAAACAAGCCAGGAAGGCTTGCCAAGCCGGCACGACTCCATTCAGGGACAGCAAAGCCCCGCTGATAATCGCCGAATCTTCCGATAACATGACCGTAAAGAACAATCCGGCGAGGATAGCGATGCCAGCGTGCTCGTGCATTTTAAAGGCGTCTACGAAAATAAGTTGAATTCAATTCAAAAACGAGGGATGCCAAGATCCAGCAAAAACGCCGATCATCCTGGGATCCGACCATCTATAACGCCGCGATTGACCTACAAGTAAAGAAAACACCACATGATGTGCGCAACAAGCAAAGCTCGATTGATACTGGTTGCCCTCGCCAGTCTGTCCTTTTTCTCGTACGTGCCGAAAGTGATGGCAGGGAGTGCCACGATGACGGAATCCCCGAGTAAGGCCGTTGTAACCGCTCCACCGACAGAGGATTTCATTCACGGCGGCCAATGGGACGTGATTGTTACTGACGGATTCTATAGCATGGCAGCGTGGCCGAGAGAGCGTCGCCCCCTCTTTAGCTTCAATGAGACCGACCTGCAGCTAGGTTACATGTTCCCGGTGATCGGTAGTAGTTTTTACAGGGGTAACTTTGAAGGACTTGCGGATCTCTTCTTGTGGGAATCGACTCGCGAACACTCGGGTATCCTTGGTGGTGGCGCCCTCGGTCTTCACTATAACTTTGTACAGCCACGCTGGCGGTTCGTGCCTTATATCGGCGCCAGCCTAGGACTTAGTGGAAACGATCTTTACATTCAGCAAAGTCAGCGAATCATCGGTGGACCGTTTGAGTTCGTCCTGCAAGCGAACATTGGCGCGCGATATTTTATCGATAGGAATTGGGGTTTTATGATTGAGGGGGGATACCAGCACGTCTCTAACGATGACATCTATCCCCGCAACGTCGGTGTTAACCAGACCGGCGGCCGGTTTGGGATTTTCTGTACGTTTTAGCTCGTAGGGCGGGTGCTCGCTAGAAGGGTAGATGGTGACCCGGCAGTCATGCACAGATAGGACCTATGGGACTAATAGGACTTATAGGATCAGACATATAAGTCCCCTTGGTGCTATAAGTCCTATCCGTTCGCAGCACTCGAGGCATCCGCTATCCCACGACGCTGGTACATGCCCTAGCGCCCCCTCCTAGCTCCTGACTGCTACTGCTGACTGCTGACTGCTCACCGCTTACTACTTACTCCTCACCGCCTTCCTGTGCTGGAGCAGCGCGCGATTCCGGTGGGCAATAACCGATGTTGCTCGTTCTTCCGGCCAGGGATAGAAACCTTCCCCGGAACGTGGCCCGGTCTTACCGGCTGCGACCTTTTCTTTCATCAATTGAAGAACGTCTTCGTCCTTCGCTAAGAGCGGCATCAGATAGCTCGCAATCGTAAAAAACGTATCCAATCCGCCTAGATCGGCGGTCTCGATCGGACCAACCACCGAATACCGTGGTCCCAGAGAAGCCTTCATCGCGGTGTCAACGGCTTCAGGGGTTGCGGCTCCCGAGCGAACGATGGCGAGCGCTTCACGGAGGACGGCGTATTGGAGGCGGTTGCCGATAAAGCCGGGAATTTCTTTCGCGACCAAAACCGGATCAGTGTTAATGGAGCGCAAGAATTTCAGAACGAGATCGGTTATCTCCGGCTTGGTTGCGGGATTCGGTACCACCTCAACTAATGAAATCGCGTGCGGCGGATTCCAGAAATGAACCACGAGAAACCGCTCAGGATGACGAAACAGCCGGCAAAGCTCTGAAGGAAGCAGACCCGATGTGTTGCTACCAATAATGGTGGAAGGAGAGACAACTTGTTCTAGCTGGGTGTACAACGCGTGTTTGGCTTCCAGATTTTCAAAAATCGCTTCCAGGATCAGCTCGCTTCCTTTGCACGTTTCTAAACCGGTCGCGCAGACAACTCTGGCGGCCACAGTTTCCGGAGTTTCGTCGATTAGCTCGGCTGCTAAAAGTTCGGCCGCAATTCCTTGAATCCTGCTTTTGGATTCGTCCAATCGCCTTTGGTCGGTATCGATCAGAGTGACCTTCATTTTGGCTGCGGCGAACACCGCTGCGATCCCCGTACCCATAAGACCGGAGCCGATAACCGAAGCCGTAGAAAAGATCGGAGTAGAAGACTGTGACATAGGCGAGGTTTGATCCATACCGAACAAAAATCACGCGAAATCTGGGAGGGCGCGCGTCCTCGCGCGCCACGAGAGCCCGTCAACCACCAAGCCGTATTCGTAGCTGGGGTTATCAAGCATCTTCGGCTTCGGTCGGCAACGGCTCGCGAGGACGCGATCCCTCCCCGGCATTTCATTCCGGCGATCCCGGCCGATCCCGGCGTTCACGCGCGTTCGATTACCTTTTGGAGGCGGTTGGGATCGGACAAAACATAAATTTCCACGATCCTGTCGTTTGATACCACAAAGCCCAACACCGCCATTGGTTTTCCATTGGGGAGCCACGATAAAATCCCGGGCGTTCCGTTCACGAGCACAGACTCAGTTTTCTGTACAAGCTTGGAGAATCCGAGAGCCTGTTTCGCAACCTCAGCAGCACCGCGAATACTCTTCAGCGCAGGCGCGCGGTCGCCTAGCAACACCACGTTAGGATCTAGCAGGGCGATGAGAGATTCGAGGTTACCGGTGTGTGCAGCAGCCACGAATGCATCGACCACTTCGCGCTGGCGGGCGGTGTCCTTGTCCGGCAGCGCTGCGCCTTGCACGCGCATTCGAGCCCGGCTAGCGAGTTTCCGGGCGGCCGTAGAGGATCGCCCGACAATGGGAGCGATCTCTTCAAAAGGCAGGGCGAACATATCGTGCAGTACAAAAGCTAACCGTTCAGCCGGTGTCAGCGTGTCGAGTAGAACCAGGAGCGCCAAACCTACGGAATCCGCGAGCACGGCTTCGTCCTGGGGATTGCCTTCACGGCTTACGATGAAATCAGGTATGGCTGTATCAAGGGATTGTTCTCGTTTTAGGCTGCGTGACCGCAGCATATCCAAGGAGATTCGACTCACTACGGTCGTCAGCCAGCCGCGCATATTGTCGATGTGGGTGTTTTCGGTCCTGCTGAGCCGCAACCAGGTTTCTTGAACCGCATCTTCCGCGTCCGCGATTGAGCCCAGCATCCGGTAGGCGACACTGCGTAAGTGCGCACGATTCTCCTCAAATCGCTGAGCTAGCCCTTCCATCCCGCTTGGCTCATGGTGTCGTTTTTCCACCTTTCAGACTGTGCCCCAGTGAGAACAACTTTCCAGGAGCTCTTCTCCTTTTCACGAAAGGCGAGTAGGTCGTCCGATTACCGATTACCAGTATTTCTCGGCCGGTCGTATTTCCACGGCTCCGCCTAACCGAGCTGCCGGAATTCGCGCGGCAAGCTCGACCGCAGCCTCCATACTCTCCGTAGCACGAATTTTTTCATGTTGTTTTGCTTTGCCCCATGTGACGAAGCAAAGAGAATCGATGTGACCACTCGACAGATTTTTGTAAATTTTCCCTGAGGCACCGGTTGTGCTTGACTAAAAACTTAGCCTCGCGCAGAGGACGCAGAGGGAGAGGCTTGAGGGCCGCCGATCTTTCTTTTGTAAAACGCACATGCCCAAGGATTCAAACCGTTGGCAATTCTGGATTGATCGAGGAGGGACATTTACCGATATCGTTGCTCGCGCACCGGACGGCCGGCTTCTTTCCTCGAAACTGCTATCCGATAATCCGGAACATTATCCGGATGCGACGGTCGAAGGGATCCGGCGCATGTTGGAGCTTAAACCCAACGATCCGATCCCGGCCGAGAAGGTGGCGTCGATTAAGTTGGGAACAACGGTAGCGACAAATGCACTTCTTGAGCGCAAAGGTGAACGTACGGTGTTAGTGATCACTCGCGGGTTGGCGGATGTGCTGAAAATTGGGACCCAGCAGCGGCCCAGACTCTTTGACCTCAAGATTGTATTACCCGAACCACTCTATGAACGAGTGGTGGAGGTCGATGGACGTTTTTCTGCTGGCGGCGAAGAATTACAACCGCTAAATCTAATTGCGGTCCGGGATGCACTTAAACAAGTTCGAGCGCAAGGCATCCGCGCGGCGGCCATCGTTTGTTTACACGGGTACCGTTATCCTCAGCATGAACAAGCGATTGCCGAAATCGCTCGCGAGCTCGGATTTTCCCAGGTATCGACCAGCCACGAAACCAGCCAGCTCATTAACCTGGTGAATCGGGGCGACACCACGGTGGTGGATGCCTATCTTTCGCCGGTGCTCCGCCGCTATGTCGACGGGCTGCGGCAGGCGCTTCCGGGGATCCCGTTATTCTTTATGCAATCGAACGGCGGGCTCGTCGACGCCGCTCGGTTTCAAGGGAAGAATGCTATTTTATCCGGGCCGGCTGGAGGAATTGTTGGAGCTGCCAAGGTGGCTGCTCGAGCGGGTATTGATCGGGTCATCGGCTTCGATATGGGTGGCACCACGACGGATGTTACCCACTTTGCCGGAGAGTTAGAACGCCGGTTCGAAACCGAAGTCGCCGGTGTGCGCATTTGCGTTCCTATGATGCATATCCATACCGTCGCTGCGGGAGGCGGTTCAATCTGTTGGTTTGACGGCGCCCGGCTGAGGGTTGGTCCGGAGAGCGCGGGAGCCAACCCGGGACCAGCCGCGTATCGCCGCGAGGGGCCGCTCACGGTGACCGATTGTAACGTGATGTTAGGACGGTTGCCTCCGGACTTTTTTCCAAAGATTTTCGGGCCGAGCGGTGATTTGCCTCTTGATAAAGACCGAGTCGCGCAAGCGTTCCGCGAACTGGGAGCCGAAATTCAAGAGCATTCGAGGAAGTCGCTAAGGCCGGACGAATTAGCGGCCGGTTTTCTCCGAATTGCGGTCGAGAATATGGCCAATGCCATCAAGAAAATTTCTGTAGCCCGGGGTTACGATGTCACCAAGTACACGCTGGTTACTTTCGGTGGAGCAGCTGGGCAGCATGCCTGTGCGGTGGCAGATGCTCTAAGGATGGAGCGGGTGCTGATTCATCCTCTCGCAGGAGTCTTATCTGCTTTCGGGATTGGTCAGGCCGAGCTTCGAGCGCTTCGCGAATCATCCTTGGAGTTGCCGTTGAGCCCGGAAGGCGTAAGCGCGGCCGAACTGACTCTGGCGAGCTTGGAAGAAGACGCCCGGCAGGAACTGCGGTTCCAACACTCCGAAACCGAAAGCGTCATTCGAAAGTTTCATGTCCGTTACCAGGGCACCAATACCGCGTTGCCGGTTGCAGCCGGTAGTCGTGCTAACATAATGGAAGCGTTTCAAGCAACTCACCGAGCTCGCTTTGGCTTTACGATGGATCCGGAAGAACGTGGTCTGGTCATCGCAGCCGTATCTGTCGAGGCTATCGGCGTCGGCAGGGACGAGCTCCTGCTCGTCCATGGGGACCGCGACAGCACGGTGGGTACTGATCAGACTCGGACGAGCGGGAGCTCGTCCCTATCGGTTGCTTCAACGATCGTCAGGTTCGGTGAAAGCTGGCGATCCACCCAGGTTTTCGATCGGGAAACGCTTGCCCCCGGCTCAACGATCGTGGGTCCGGCGTTAGTTAGCGAGCGAACAACGATTACGGTGATCGAGCCGGGATGGCAGGGGGAAATCACAGAGGAACTGAATCTGGTGCTAACCCGAATCGTCCCCAGGCCGTTCCGCACCGCCATCGGTAGGGAGGTAGATCCAGTCTTGCTCGAGGTATTTAACAATCTTTTCATGTCCATTGCGGAACAAATGGGCGGGGTCCTGCAGAGCTCTGCTTATTCCGTTAACATCAAGGAACGCCTGGATTTCTCTTGTGCATTATTTGATGCGGAAGGCAGGCTGGTCGCAAACGCGCCGCACATTCCTGTGCATCTCGGCTCGATGGGTGGAGCCGTACGCGCAATCATGCGAAAACGCGGTGATCGGGTTCGCACGGGAGATGTGTTTGCCCTCAATGATCCTTTTGCAGGTGGCACTCATCTTCCGGATATTACGGTGGTTACACCAGTGTTCCTCGGATATCGGCCTCGCAAGGGAGGCGGCACTCCAGAGGTGGCGACCCCTATCGGCCTCGCAAGCGAGGCAGCGCTCCACAAGGCTTCGGGCGAACGCCCGGCATTTTGGGTAGCAAGCCGCGGGCATCATGCCGACGTCGGCGGCATTACTCCCGGATCGATGCCTCCCAACAGCAAGAGCATCGATGAGGAAGGGATTCGGATTACCGATTTTCTTCTAGTTGAAGAGGGCCGTTTTCGGGAAAGGGAATTGATCGAACTGCTTTCGAGCGGTCCCTGTCCCGCACGCAATATCCCCCAAAACATTGGCGATCTTCATGCCCAGATCGCTGCCAACGAGAAGGGTGGGCGCGAATTAAAGGCTTTGGTGGAACAGTTCGGTTTGGAAGGTGTCCGGGCCTATATGGATCATGTCCGCTCCAATGCGGCGGAACAGGTGCGACAAGTGATCGATCGCCTTAAGCCGGGCCGTTTCGTGCAACGCATGGATTCGGGAGCAGAGATCCATGTGCGTATCGACGTCGATATCGAAGGGCGCCGAGCCGTAGTCGATTTCAGCGGCACATCCGCTCAGAGAAGCGATAATTTCAATGCGCCTACCGCAATCGTTAACGCGGTTGTGTTGTACGTCTTCCGTACCTTGATAAAAGAAGAGATTCCGTTGAACGATGGCTGTCTGGACGCGCTGGAGGTCGTCGTACCTAAAGGATCTATGCTGGCTCCGGAGCCGCCGGCTGCCGTTGTAGCCGGGAATGTGGAGACGTCGCAAGCGTTAGCGAATGCTCTCTACGGTGCGCTGGGTGTGGTCGCAGCCGGCCAAGGCACAATGAATAATCTCATCTTCGGCAATGATCGGTACCAATACTACGAAACGATCGGCGGCGGAGCCGGCGCCGGGCCCGATTTCGCGGGCGCTTCTGCGGTGCATACACACATGACGAACACCCGGCTAACCGATCCGGAAGTGTTGGAACTGCGTTATCCGGTCAGGTTGGAAGCGTTCCAGATCCGGCAACATTCGGGTGGCGCTGGTCGTTGGGGTGGAGGTGACGGCATCGTACGCAAGCTCCGATTTCGTGAACCGATGCAGGTCGTCATTTTGGCGAATCATCGCATAGTACCACCTTTTGGTCTTGATGGAGGAGATGCTGGCAAGGTCGGCAGAACCTCTATCTTAAGGAAAGACGGCAGCGTGGAAGTGCTGAGTAGTTCCGACCAACGCGATGTGGCAGCAGGTGATGCCATTGTAGTGGAAACGCCCGGAGGGGGAGGATGGGGAGTGAGCAGTAAGCAGTAAGCAGTAAGCAGTGAGAGGTACGGAGGGGCGTTGCATTCCGCGTTTTAGCCCTATCGCGCCGTAGGCCTTGCGAAGGTGGATCGCACGGGTGTCGACGCCTACAATCGCTCGCAGGGAATGCGTTCGGAAAGATGCGACGCCCTGGTGTGTGGCGCGTTCGTTCCAGGCGATCTCGGCGATCCCGGCTTTGCTTATGGGATCAGAAATTGCTGCTGACCACGATATGCAGTCAACCGTCCATGCCATGCCTCGGCTGCGCGTCGCTGCGGCTGCTGACGCCGCGCAAATCGCTGCAATTTATGCACCGTTTTGCCTCGAGACAGCGGTCTCGTTTGAGACGACGGCTCCAGACGAAGGCAACATGCGGGAACGGATCAGCACCTTAACGCAGCGATATCCTTGGTTGGTGGCGGTTTCGGAAACGGGCGATGTGCTTGGCTATGCCTACGCCAGCAAACACCGCGAAAGGGCGGCGTACCGGTGGTCAGTAGATTTTACCGCTTATTTGGCGCCGGAAGCGAAAAGGCGTGGGATTGGGACCGAGCTGTACCGTGCGCTGATCAAGATTTGCCAATCTTTGGGGTATTACCGGGCCTTTGCCGGTATCACTCTACCAAATGAAGCCAGTGTCCGGTTTCACGAGAAGATCGGGTTCCGGTCGATCGGAGTCTACCGCCGAGTCGGTTTCAAGCTCGGCGAATGGCACGACGTCGGGTGGTGGAGTCTAGATTTGCTACCGGAAGAAGATGCACCGAGAGAACCGCGGTCGATGCCGGAGATCGCTGCGTCGGGAGAATTGAAAGAGATGTTGCGCTAGCCCGTGGAGCGCTGCCTCGCTTGCGAGGCCGATGGGGTCGGCACCCTGTGGATCGATTACCTCGCTCGCGGCGCCGCACTGACACGGGCGATATCGATCCGTACGCCCTCACTAACGGCTCTGCATCGGGCAGACGTCGTGCCCTTGTTTGCCCTCGTCTTCCAGGCATCACGGCCTGTATCTCGTCCAGTGAACGATAGAGCTGATCATGGCGAAAGGAGGGTAATCCGACATTTCCCTCCGTTCACCATCGGCCTCGCAAGCGAGGCAGCGCTCCACCGGGTTCCGCCCGCTCCCGGAGCGTCCGCTTTGTGCCCTTTACGCCGTGGGCGCGCTTTGCGTCTCTACTTCGGCGTTGGGCTTGGGCTGGTTGGAATCGAGAAAGCCGAGAGCGTGCGGCGGCTTGATCACGTGAACGCCTGCTTTGATCTGCTCTTGGCGGATCTGCTCGTGCAACTGGTTCATCTTGGTCCAATGAACCTTCGGCTTGTAATGATGCTCAGCGTGGTAGCCGTTGTTGAACCAGATCGCATTATACAGCTTGCCGTAGCTGCTCACTCCCCAAGCAATCGGTTCATCCGGGTTCCCACCGAAATGGCGGTAATACCCGTTAAGGTAAGAGAGGGAATGACCCAAATAATAAAACGGAATGTAAAAGAGCAAAAATTTCCAGTTAAAAATCCCGGCGATAACCGCCAGCGCTACCCAGGAAGCGATTTCAAAAACGCCAAAATACGCATTGAACGGTTTCCGTTTTTTGATCTCGCTATAGATCTGTTTTGGATCGTCGCGGAAAAAGCTGAGGAAAACGTAGGTCCAGACATTTTCAGGCAGGTCATCATGCCCATGCCGATAAATTGAGATCGGATCGACCGTCTCACCGGTCTCATCCGGGCGATCACTATTGCCCTGATGATGCTTGTGATGCACCAGATCGTAAAACTGTTGGGAAAATCCCATGGTGACGGAAAGTAACCAGCTGAAAGCGTAGTTCAGGGGCTTCCACTTGAAGTACGGGTTGTGGATAAAATTGTGTGATATCCCGTTGATATTCCAGGAGATGCTGACGGAATAGATGAATCCCAAAATCAGCATGATCCACAGGGGGGTATGTGGAAATAACAGGAAGAGAGCAACCAAATACCCCGCGTGAGCTATAGCGCAAAGCACGGGAATCGAGTCATACTTTGTGTATGCCAAAATCTTCATATAGCCGTTGACAGGCTAGATAAAATGCGAAGACTTGCAACTGCTTCCTCGCGGGAGGTTGCATTTCACAATGCCTTCTCTTACATCCGAACCGGACCAAGTCGGTCTCAAGTCCGAGCAGAACGTACCCAAAATGGCCTGGTATTTAAACCCTTATCTGCACATTGGGTTTACGGTGATCTTGTCTGCGGCCGCCCAAATCCTTTTTAAGTCCGGGAGCGATAATACTCCTGGCGGGACGCTGCTTGGGGTCTCTAGTCTTGGTTCCCCCGCGGTGTTGCTAGGGATCGGATGCATGATCGCGAGTCTGTTTGTTTGGCTTCACGCGCTTCGGTTCGTCCCTTTGATCATCGCGTTTAGTCTCGCTGCCGCGACCCAAGTCGTCGTTCCGCTCGGTTCTTGGTTCTTTTTAGGCGAGCAAATCTCTCTCGTGCGCTGGGGCGGTATTTTGATTGTTACGCTAGGGATCATGATCATCGCGCGGCCCTTGGCGCGACTTGAGGAGAGGCTATGACGCTGTTTTTCTTCCTCTTACTGCTCATTTCAAACAGCAGCTCGATTGCAGGGCAAGTTTGTTTCAAACGAGCGATGGGTCACCCCGCCGTGGTTGCATGGCACAAGCCGGCTTGGATTGGAGCCGG
>JAFAHI010000761.1 GCA_019237325.1 Verrucomicrobiota bacterium
GCCCGGAACGATTTAACGAGGTGTACGGTCCTTTGTTTGACACCGTTACCTTTAAGAAAGGTAGCACTACACCGATCTTTTCAGGGCTTGTCCACCCTTCGTTTAAGGACTATTTCGCTTGGCTTGCCGGTATAAGGATCGGCTCGAACCGCCATGCGGGTGATCTTAGCTTGTTAGTGGATTATCGACAGCTCGGTCTTGCGGCGGACGATCCCAATATCAACAGCAACGATTTCAACCAGAGCTATCTGAACTCGGCCGGCTGGCGGTTCAGTGTCTCTTACAACCTTACGGACTTTGCCGTGTTCGCCGTGACTGGATGGTTTGCGAATAATTTAAGTCGAAACCTCTATGGTGGTTATGCAACTAGCCCGAGCTTGTTCCCGCTCAATAGCGCTAATTCGGCGCAAACCATCGCAGTTGACCTAGCATTCAGGTTCTAGGATTACCGAAATAGAAGTCCAAGAAATGAAAAAGGTTGCACTGCTAGTTTTGGTTCTGGCCGGAATTTGTTCGAGTCTTCTTTGCTCTTGCGCCAATTCGGAACCACCGACTCTTAGTCCTTCGAATCCCGCTCATTACAACCCGGATTCCCGGGAATTCGAGGCCCGTTGGCCCTTTGGGCCGGCCGGCTACCGCTAGTCAGTCAGGGGCCTGATTTGAGAAAGCGATCTAGCGAGCCGGTCTGTGAGAGCAGACCGGCTCGTTTTTCTCTTTTACGATCGGCTGAGACCACGGTTTGCGACAAATCCGATACAATCGAGGCATTGCGATTTGTCCGGTTCCTGCCAGAGTAACGTCGGTCATTTGCGCTTCTAAAAGGACGTTTCAAGGCGCAAACTTAAGACCGAAATCTTATGGAACCTGCTAATACCGAGGCAAAAGCAGCGGCTGCGACTGATCAGACTTCCGGCGCTGCGACTGTAGCCAGACGCTATTCTGTCGAGGCCGATAACGGGGTAGCCTCAAGCAAGACAATCATTATCGACGTTAATGCCGTTGATTTCCATTATGGGGCATCGAAAGCATTACATGGCATCAGCCTGAAAATACCGGAAAAACAGGTCACCGCTTTTATTGGGCCTTCCGGTTGCGGCAAATCCACGCTACTTCGTTGCTTCAATCGGATGAACGACCTGGTCGATAATGCCCGAGTAACAGCCGGCGAAATCCGGATCAAGGGAGCCAATATTAATGCTCCTGCCGTCGATGTAATCGAATTGCGGAAGCAGGTTGGCATGGTGTTCCAAAAGTCGAATCCGTTTCCGAAGTCGATTTATGAGAACATCGCTTACGGTTTGCGGATTTCGGGGGTACGAGATCGTGATACGATCGATGGAGTGGTTGAGCAAAGCTTACGTGGGGCTGCTCTTTGGGAAGAAGTAAAGAGCCGGCTTCATGAAAGCGCGCTGGGCCTTTCCGGTGGCCAGCAACAGCGGCTGTGCATTGCCCGCGCGATAGCGGTTAAGCCAAGCGTCATTCTCATGGACGAACCTTGCTCAGCGTTGGACCCGATCGCGACGGCGAAGGTCGAGGAGCTGATCTTTGCGCTAAAAGACCAATTTACGATCGTTATCGTGACGCACAACATGCAGCAAGCGACTCGCTGTTCTGACTTCACAGCTTTCTTTTATCTGGGGCATTTGGTCGAGTACGACCGCACAGAGAAACTGTTCACCAATCCGACCCAGAAACAGACGGAAGACTACATTTCGGGCCGTTTCGGTTAAGCCTCCATCGTTCAAAAAATGGTCTGCATTTTTTGAACGATGCAGGCTGTGGCAGAATGCTCCGGCATTAGCCGGTATCATTCTGCGGATCTTTGCACTGCGCGAGGGCCCTGCGTCGTCGTGCGGTTGAGGCTTCCGCCGCGCCGTGTAATCTGCGGATTTTTATGTCTTCGAGATCTGGGCTAGAACGCGAAACCGAAGCTCAGGTTGAACGCACCGAAGGAGTCGTTTTTCCGCGGTGCCGGGTTGATACCGTAATCGACTCGGATCGGACCCACCGGTAGATTGTAGCGAAGTCCCAATCCGACCCCGGTACTGAAATTGTCGAAAGGAGAATTCCCCAAGCCGCCAGAATCGAAAAAGACGGCGCCAATGATGCCGGCATAGATTGGGAAATCATCCTCTATATTAAAAACCGAGCGGGTCAAACCTCCCAAAGGATTGTTTCCAATGTCCTTGGGTCCGAGTTTTCGTTCCAGGAAGCTGCGCACCGTGGTGGCGCCCCCATTGAAGAATCGTTCTTCAATAGGAATTGATAGGACGCCTCCTTCGGATGGAAAGATTCCGCCGAATCGCACGCCCCCAGCTAGAACGGTTGGTCCTACCGGAATGTAAAGAGAGAACCGTTCCGTGAGCGTGACGTAATTAACGTAGTTTCGCAGCAACTCCGAATCCGAGCCCGCTAACTCGAGGATCCAACCTTTGCGAGGGTTCAAAGGGTTGTCTCTGTGATCGATGGTCTGGGTGAGCCCAATCGACACGAGTTCATAACTAGTCGGTCCTACTAACGATTCCGGGGTAATGTTGATCTGGCTGAGATTTGCGTTTCGGAGCAGCAGAAATACACCGGTCTGGTATTCCGACGTTCCGGTCGTGAGCGTCTTGCCATATTTTGCGGTCAGACTCGTGCGAAGGTATTCATCGACAAACGTATATCCGTACAGACTCTGATCATCGATCCCGACCTGATTTAAAAAATCTAGGTTACTGTTAAGAAAATACGGATCTTCGAAGGAGACTTTTGCTTGTGGTCCGCGACTGGTAATTTCTGCGGATGCGGAAAAGATGTTGCCTTCGCCCCCAACATCACGATCCGAAAAACTACCGCCGAAAATAACGCCGTAAAAGGTGTCGTAGCCTCCAAATATGCTGAAATACTTCTGTTTGGCTTCAACCGGACTGAGAGTGAGCTGAACGGTATCGTCCGGCATCGGGGTCTCTTGAAAATCGAGAGAATCAAACAACCCGGTGGTGATCATTTGCGTATCGAGTTCCTGCAGTTTCAGTGGGCTGTAGGTCTGTCCCATTAGCGGCTGGAAACGATTCGGCAGGAAATCGGGTTTGAGTCTGGAATTTGGTCGTTGCTGTACCACGATTCGCCCAAATCTATAGACCGGTCCGGGCTGGATACTAATCTTAACCGGGACAGCACCGCCCTTTGCTGAACCGATATCACCGTTGACTGATACCTGGGCGGTCACATGACCATGCCGCTTTAAAATGTAGAGGAGATCACGTTGTAATTCGGTAACAGCAGAGTCCGAGTAAGGTTTGGGTGGCTGGGTCAAATCATTTACCTTGGCTTGAAAAGCGGACGGCGGAATGCCAGGGACATCCGGAAATGTGATTGACCCGAATACAAACTTCTGACCTTCTTTGATGGGTACAGTGACGTCGACATTGTCGAGTGCATCATCAAATCGGTATTGCAGGGGCTCAATCTGGACATTAGTAAACCCCTGCGAGATGTAATAGTTCTTTAAGAGGCCGCTACCAGTTTCGAGGTCCGCCTGCACGAAAGGGAGCTGCTTTTGAAATTGGGAAAGCCGGGCGCGAGTCGTGCCGATCATGTAATCGTTGAGCGATTTGGCGGGGAAACTCTGATTCCCGACAAAATTGATCTTGCCGAGGTTGTAGTATCGTCCCTCAGTAATGTTTAGCTGCAGTTCTCGTCCGCGAATCTGATAATTAACATTTACATTTGGATAACCGTGTCGTCGATAGAAGACCTCGAGGTAATAAGCAGTATCGTCGGCTAATGGGGCACTGAGTCCTTCGTTTTGAATGGACAACAGCGGGTCTGCCAGAGCTTGCCGGAGTTGAGCCTCAGGAAAATGTTCATTCCCGGCGAATATAACTCGAGAAGCGGTCTCTGGCGGAGGTGTGGGTGCCAACTGATTGGTGGCGGCAGCTTCCTGAGCCTTGCTTTGGGCTAAACCGGTGGCCGGCAGCGCGCATAGCACCGCAATGAACATGCATTGCGGCGCTATGCGCGCTATGGCCGAAGAATAGCCCCTAAAACCGGGACTATTCTTCGGTTTATCATGACTGGGCTCTAAGCTCATTTTATCGTCCTCGTGAGCAGAAGCATATCCGGCGTAGCCGCGTATTCTTCTGCCATAGCGCACAGGGCTCGCACATGCATGCGCATTTGCGAGCCCTGTGCGCTAACGGAAGCGGATCAGGTATCGCAGCTGTCCACTTACGTTTCCGATCGAGCCAAATTCCGCAACCACCTGCCAGGACCTCGTCACACTGAAACGTGCGCTGATATCTTGGGAGCCGACCTTTTGACCAGGGATCACATCGACTTCGAGCCGGTCCAGAAATTCTTGTTGCTGTTGATTAGCACCTCCTTTGAAGATCTTGGAATAGAGCTGGCGGATAACCAAGAAAGCAGCCCGGCCGGCCAGCAAACTTGGGTCCGAGACAAATTCCGATGAGGTTGCTCCAGTGGCCAAAAGAGTGGCGATATCTCCTTGAGTCAATGGCGGAGAACTATCGAACAGAATCTTGAAATTCGATACCCGCCCGTAAATGTGCATCGTGATATCGTAGTCACGGACGGTCGAGCGTCCGATGATGTTCAACTCTGGATCCAATGGGTTCTGGCCGGCATTGAAATTAACGTAGCTGTCGTTGATATCCATGTGGCTAAAAGGCAGTGAAGCGATCAGATGGTCAATCTTGGCATAACCCGTGACTGAGGGGCTTTGGCCAGTGCCGCCGACCTGGATATTAATAACCACAGAACCTCGTGCGAGATTGCTCTGTATCTTGAATGGATCTTTCGTGACTACTGCAATATTGAATTTCCAATTATTGAATGGCGGCGTGTCGACGGAGACGTTCGGGGGTGCCTTTGGTGGCTGGGGCGCAGGCTGACCCGGTAAGTTAAGCGGCAGAATGTCGATATCTTGAAAAAACCGGCTATCGGTAATTTCGACTCGACCGTCAACTTCACCGGCTGAGAGCGGTCCTTTTATGGTTAGATCGACATTGCTGCGCACAATGATGTTGTCGCTGCGCGTAAGCAGGATCTGAGTGCCATGCACGGTGATATCAAATTTCGGGTCCGTGCCCTTCGATAGGTCGATGGAGCCGCTCACGTTGAAAGGGCCGCCAGCCGCTTCTCCTTTTAGTTGGGCAAAATCGACGCGATTCTCTCGAAAATTGATCTGGGCCACAAAGTTGGAGACTGGCGGCACCAAGTCAGTGCGTGCGCGCGCTTGCGCGATATTGGTATGCAACTCGCCCTGCAAGCTCGGTTTAGCCAATGTACCCGCAACATCCACACTGACGCCGGCGCGGCCTTCGATCGAGCGAATTTCCGGGATCATTCGCCGAAGAAAACTCAAACTCGTGTCGGGCCATTTAACCGTCGCCTGGATCGGAGTGTTCTGATCCAAGGTTCCGGTTTTGATAATCTGCGGAAAGTCGAAGGCTAGCTTGCCCGCGATGGCGAGAGGTTGAATATCGGGCTGTTTGACTACGCCGTTGAGAGTCAGGTTTTTATTTTCCAGATTGACAGCAATTTGGAGACTTGCGGCTGCGAATGCGGAGGCAGCGGCTGATCGCAAATCGGCGGCGTCCACATTAACAGCGATCTTAGGATTACTGGTGTCGCCGTTTGCTTGTACGGTTAACTGTCCAACTCCATCGACTACCGGTTTCCCAGTCTGAAAGTCGGCCAGGCTGATTTTGTCTGTCCGCAGGTCGATACTGATCGGTTGGCCGATGGCGATCGGAATCTTAGACCCGCTTTGAAAATCGAGCGGGAGAGTCGCGGTACCGGTTAACTGATGTTTGTGGGTCTTAACTATCAATCCGGTTACTTCTAGAATCTTGGGATTGACATGCAATGACATAGCCAGGCTCCCGAGCGGCGAAGAGACTTGGATCGTGGGCAGGTTGCCGTCCAACGCTTGGTAAGTTCCTGACACTTCTGCATTGATATGCTGGAATTGTTTTACGGTTATCTCCGTTCCCCGGAGCTCTACGTGGCCGTTCGCTTCCGTGGAGCGCTGCCTCGCTTGCGAGGCCGATTCGGTCGGAACCGTGGAGCTTTCAGTTTTCAGCTGTTCGGAATTGCTGATTTGAGGGATGCCGCTAGCTAGTCCGAGTTCGCCAGTTCCGCCCCAGTTAATTGTCAGTTTTCCTCCTAATCCGAGGTCTTGATGGAACGCACGCAGCACTGGGTTGAGAAAACCGAGGTTCTCTAAGTCGACATCAGCGCGTCCGGAATATGGAAACTTAGAGCTGATTTTTCCCGCACCAGACATGTCGATGTGATTTTTTGGATCAAATAGGATCTTCAAGACCGAGAGCTTGACGTCGTCGTTAGCAGACGACCCTTCGACAGCTAGTTGTTGCATCGTAAGGCCGCGGAAGCCGATTTGGTCTCCCTTTATCGCCAATTGACCCGAGTTGGGAACATTCTTGGCCGTGCCCGCGACTTCGAGATTGAGCGCGAATTTCCCGGCCAGATCAGAGCCGGCAACGTAATTGGATAGAAAAGGGTTGAACGAGCGCAGGTCCTGAAAAGCGATTTTGCTTTCCAGATGATATCGGAACGGATCCGCCAAATCGATCGCGCCTCCGATATTGATCGAGTTGGAAGCACCTAGATCGATCGTTCCTTTATCGATCTCAATGTGATCACGAGCGAAGTCCAGTTCCAGATCGACGTTTTGGGCGGTTAAACCCCGGTACTTTACCGAGCTTCCCTGGCAGGTGATTTTTCCTTCCGGCTGCAGGTTCTGCACGGTGACAACGCCGCCGACAGAAAATGCTCCTAAGACGTTGGGTTCGCTTAGAAAATCATTTAGCGAGTGGATGTCGACGGCGAGCCGGCCGGCAATGGTCCCCAGGTCCAAAGTGGTCCGTGGTTTCGGAATCGGTATCGACGCGGAAATCTTGATCGAACTCGGTGCTGCCAGAACTTGAGTTGTTGCCTCCAAGCTGGCGGTGTTGGTGAGTTCAGCGTCTACCCGGACTTCGGGAATTCGGACGTCTTGATAAAGAATCGTTGAAGTTCGAGCGAACAGTACAGCGGCGATGGAGTCGGCCCAATTCTCTCGTATCGGGAGGGAGCCCGCTACGTACCCTTGTGCTTGAGGGTCTTCGACCACACATCCGGCCGCTTTGAGCGGCTCTGCGTTCACATGGAATCCGCCAGAAAGGGAGCCCTTGTCTATCGCCGCACTGCCGGTAATGAGGGCGGCGGTCTCGATTTGGGGCGCGAATACCTGCGGCTCAGGCAACCAGCAAGCCAGCCCCAGATCCGCATGGAGTTCGGTCGGCAATCGCCGCCAATCTGTCGGAAGCGCGAAGCTGCCTGAAGCGTGCACCAGATTTTTCCCCATTCGAGCGGCTAACTCGAGCGACCGGCTTTTTCCTTGGGCGAGCTCGGTTTCGAACTGCGCTGCGTCGATGGTGTATTTATCGAAGCGGATTTGTTCCGCTCTCACCTGAGCTGCCCCCGACCATTCGCTGGGGCGGTAGGCGTCGCCTGAAACTTGAACGGTTATCGACGGTATTTCTCCTTCCAAGCGTTGAGGTAACAGTTTTTGGAGGGCCGCGAGATCAACGCCGCCAGCTTGTACTTTGAGCGAAAAAGGGGCTCGCAGCTGGTTCGCTGCTTGTTCTTGAGCGATCGCACCTTCCACACGCAATCTCCCCTGGAGCAGTGTGCCATCCAGATTGATTGCACCGGCCCCTTTTGCTGACTGCCTTAGGTCGGCCGACAGTTCGTTAATTGAGAAGTACGGGAGGAGCTGCAAGTCAGTTATCCGGAGCGTGTTATTGGATTCGCTGAGGAAAACGCGCAGGTTGTCCCAGCTCCCCAAATTGGGGATGCCGAGGTGCCCGCACGATAAAACCCCGGTTTCTCCTCGCCGAAACTCGAGCCCGGTATCTCGAATTTCCAAACTTCCCGTCGGGAGGCGGAGCGTAAAGTTGAAGTTTTGGATGTCAGTCTTGTACGGAAGCACCAAGGGGAATCGGATGGGCTGGGGAGGCTTTCGTGGTTTCGGAGCGTTAACCGGCCGGATCACCAATTGAACGTCCTTCGCCAAAACCACGTCCACAATATCCGGGATCCGGTTTTGGAATATGCGGCCAAGATTGTAGTGGGCTGCGATCCTTTTAACGACCAGCTGCTCGATGGGGAAGACGGTATTGCCCGGCTTCGGTCTGACTTCGATGTCTTGCAAAGTCAGGTCGGTGAAGATGGAGCCGTGAATTTTGAATTCAATAACGAGGTTTTGCGAGTTTGCGACTTGTTGGGCGATGAAATGAGCCAGCCCGAAAAAGATGGGTTGGTAAAATATGACCGTCAGCAGGAGGCCCAGAACTGTTCCGCTAAGGAGATACCTTAGCCAACGAGTGCGATTGGGATGGGCCGCCATGCGATCAAGCTTGCAACATATTGACGCTGTCTGCGGTATCTTCCGAAGACGAAAGGCCCTCGGATGACATCGCCGCCAAAACATTGGCAGCAGTGGCTACGGTTCTGCAAGCGGCTATTTGGACTTTTCGCGCAGAACCTTAGAAGAGCGATTCAACGATATGGCCTGATCGATGGGGAGCAATGTGCGGCCTCGTTTGCCTATTACGCTTTCTTTTCTCTTTTCCCGCTCATCCTCCTATTGGTTGCTCTGGCGACGCTTTTCATACAAGACCGCGAAGCGACGGCTGCAAATATCCTGGTTCAAGTCGACCAATATCTTCCGTTGCAAGAGAGCGATCGAGTTTTACTGCTGCACACCGTCCAGGGGGTGATCGAGCACGGCTTTGGAGCCGGAGTGCTCGGTGTGGTGGTTCTCGCTTGGAGCTCCTTACGCTTCTCCCAAGCTTTAGTGATTGGAGTCAATCGGGCCTGGGGCTTGAAGGACTACAACTGGTGGAAACTCCCGCTGAAGAACCTTCTGATGATCGGGATCGTTATCAGCGCAATCGCGCTGGGGCTGGTTGCACCGTTCGCATTCGACAGACTCGCTGAACTATTCGGTTGGGGTAACGTGGTGACTCATCTCTTCGGTGCACTTCTGCCCACCCTGGTGCTCTTTTACAGCCTGCTCCTTTTCTATATCCTTGCTCCGCGGCGCAATATTCGTCTTGCCGTCGCTTGGCCTGCCGCCTTGCTGGGAACGGTTGCCCTGGAGTTGGCGCAGGCCTTGTTCGGCTTCTACGTGACGCGAATCGCGAATTTCAACGCGGTATATGGCACATTCGGCTCCATAATCGCGCTATTGTTCTGGATCTACGTCTCTGGGGTCATCGTCGTCTTTTTTGGATGTTTCGCAGCCACCAACTCCGCTGCGACACACCCGGAACAGAAGCAGAATGACAGATTACAAATGACAAATGACAAATAGGGCGTGATTCTCACCGAGCACGCCTGGAGGGGGGCCGCTTTCGCCCGTCCTGAGTTGAACACGTCTGTTTCAAACAATGTGTTTGCCAGTAGTGACCGTGCGTTGGCAGGCGGCTCCCGCGAACGGCTCCT
>JAFAHI010000047.1 GCA_019237325.1 Verrucomicrobiota bacterium
GCGCAATAGGTCCGAGCTTGTCTGGGGATCAAAGAAGGCCATGTGAGCACCTATTTTCTCTGTGACCCAATGGCCGTCCTTTCTTCTCCTGAAGGCAACTTGTCGTCGCCATGGAAGGTCTTAGTGAAGGTGCCGTCGAATGATCCTAACCCATTTCTGTCGGCTGTCCGGCTAACCTCTCTAGAGGCTCTTCGAGTGCGTCTCGGCGATCAGTTTTACATGGAAGCGATGCGCCAAATCAGCGGGAGGCCTCCGCGTTCGGTTCCCGCCGAAAGGCGGTATCACATCGCGGAGGAAACGTTGGTAGAAGAGCAGGGAGTCTGGAATGGACTCCAATACTGGTTCACGGACCGGCTTTCAGGACGCGACAGTAATGATTCATGAAGCAAAACTCGATGGCACTGGCATTTCTCCTCATCAGAAGGCCAAGGAGCCCTCAACTGACTGGAATTAGTGTTCCAGATTCACCCGTCGATCGATCTTGATTCCCAGGGAATACTCCTGATAAAATAAATTCAAGATGGCGACGCTCCGCTATCACCTCGACCCTTGGCGGACGCCGCGGTTGCCTGCAAACAATGCGGTGGTACGTATCTGGGCTCCGAATTAGCAGACGGAGATAATGAAGAAGAGAGAGATTGCCCGAAATGCCACAAAGCCATCCTCTTTCTCGTCTTCGAGTCCGTTGATGAACTCGCCGGTCATCCGGATGCGCTTTCTCCCAGCGAACGCGAAGATTTTGCGGAACGCACCGATTTCGTCGACCGATGGACAGCCGGCCTCCTAAAATCGCCGAAACAATTGCCTGACGTGAAGGCGAAAAAGTTCACTCTTTTCTGGGACGCGGACCACGACACCCAGGGAATCATCAATCGGACTAGAGCCCGCGTAATTTGGCGATAACCGCTGGGGTATGAACATTACGATTACTTTGTTGATGCGTTGAAAGTCCTAAAGGCGAAATATGGACGCGCGCTCGTGGATGTAATCCCTACGGGAAAGGCCGAGCTCTACTTCTACGGCGACCGCCTCTCCGCTCCCGAGATCTGCGACGCAGCCCGTCGAAGACTCCGCAAAAAGAGTTAGTGATCGCCCAATTAGGGTTTCGATCTCCCGCAGATTTAGGCGAGTTTAATCATCGCATCAGGGGTTAGCTGGCGGCTTTCTCAACTTTGATAAACTTCCCTCCCGGGCTCTCGCCGGATCGAAGCTGGAGGCCACTAACGGTCCACCCTTGCCCGCACTATAATCGACACAAATCACATTTGGCAGGATGGGCAGCCGGCGGCCAGTCCTGCGGCAGCCAATAATGACTAAAAATGATCGTTTCGGGCAAGCATGTCGCGCGTCCCTCCAATATTTCAGCAGCGCGGCTTACTCCCTTCTTCGGCGTTCCTCGGTTTTCGCCATTTCGGAGAATGGGCAAGTCGCTGGCTATCCGATCAGAGCAGCGACTCTCTGCTCTCTTTTAAAACAGCGTCAAAGTGCTCTTCAAGCTCTGGATTACAGCCTCGGCAACCTGCGACAACTTTCTCGGCCCAATCGAAATATTCCAGTTTGCGCTGCAACGGCCATTCGGCTGGTTCTGTCGGTGTGATCTCGCTCACATTGCAGATTTTATCGCCGAGCTTGATCAGTTTCGCGCGCGTGGACAAGTTCGGCGCATGCTCAACTTGCAAGCGCTTGCGTTCCTGCTTGGGCAAACTCTTGTCGTCGGTTACCTCTTGGACAAGAAGGCGAACCTCCTCCCCAAAGTGATCCTCAAGCTCTTGTGGTGGGGTCTCGGTGTCCTCAATCGTGTCGTGCAAAATCGCGGCCTGGAGCGTGGGTAAGTCAGTGATTCCGCCGATGCGACTTAAGACCTCGGCGACTGCAATGAGATGGTTGATATAAGGAGTGGCCGCCAAATCTTTGCGACGTTGCCGGCTATGCTTATCCGCTGCGAACTTGAGCGCGGCCAACAGTACGGCCACGGGTTCCTTGGTCTTACCTAATGAGAGCATGAAGAGATTTTCGCGAATGCGTCTGAATCTATCGTTAGCACGCCAATCAAGGCTATCCAATCCAATTCGCCAAGAGATCGCCGAGATTCCTAAAGAAAGGTGGTTTCTGGGTAACGGTTTGCAAATGGTGCGGCCGATTAAGATTTGTGCGACACCGGCGCGAAGCATTCCTGCCACAATCTCTATCATCTCGCCGACCGTGGGACCGCGGTGGATCAGGTCGACAGCCGGAGTCGATAGTTTATTCTGCTCCCTTTCGCAGTTCCTGCACTAATCCCAAGTGCGCTCCGTCGGGACTTTTTTCCAGCGCACCGGCAGCGCGGACAAGCAAGGATTTAAGCTCCTTCATCTTCAGCTCAATCCGATGCAGATGTCCTGGTAATCCGGTATAAGAGAGTAGTGCGTCGGTAGCCTCCAGCCAGTCCTCCATGAGCTTGCTGTTCTGCAACCGCAGCTTTTCGATCTCCTGACGCGCCGCCGTGATCGCTTGGCTCGCCTCACTCATTATTACGGATTCCGACTAGAACGATTACTATTGCTTACTTGGATCCCTTCGTGACCCGCTTACCAGCATAATCTCGAGCCGAGAAATGGACGCCGGACTCCATGATAAAAGGATCGTCGCCAAATAGGCAGTAAAGTTTCATGAGCTCATCCGCCCTCATTCCGGGCTTATGATCGTCTTCTAAGCATCGATCTACAACCTTCTTACAAGCCGCTACCGCTTCCTCGAGAGTTTCAAATTCTCCAAGCAAGTATCTGTGTTCTTCGTCCGTGTATTGGAAATTATCGTCGACGAAGAACTGGTGACTCATAGTAACTTTAGATGCCGCTTCATCCCTGCTTTGTCGGTGAGGTAAACGTCATGCCCTCTAAACCACTGACGGTTTGGACGAAGGCCCTGCCTGCGACCTCTTCGACTTTTCGCCGAGACGTCGGCGGGATCCGGCTGCCGAGCGCGCAAAGTCCAGTGGTCCGATATCTACTTTCCGCTATTCGCGGTAGGGCTGATCGACCTGTTGGCTCCGTCCCAGCCCTAGATCGACGGCACTTCGAAGGCTCTCCATTGCCTCATGGCGGAACTTTCCATCGCCGCCTTAACAAAGGCTAAACCCTTAACACCGTCGTCGACCGTCGGAAACGCGCGATCGAGCTCGGGTGGCGGCTGGCCGGACATTCTCGCAACGACGGTTCTCGCGAAATCCGAGTAGAGGTTGGCAAAGGATTCAATATAGCCTTCGGGATGACCAATCTGAACTCGAGTCACTCGCCTAGCGTCTTCGCTGACCAGCGAATCTGGGCGCCGCGTAATGATTTCCTCGAAACCGTCGCGCTTACGATGTACCAATCGATTTGGTTCCTCTTGATACCATTCGAGGCCTCCCGTCTCGCCAAAAACGCGAAAACATAATCCGTGTTCTGCTCCACTCGCCGCGTTAGTGACCCACATCGAGCCACGTGCGCCGTTCGAATATCGAAGGAGCATTGAGACGTAGTCGTCTACTTTGCGCCCCGGAACGACATGCCCGACGTCAGCGCATAGAGACTCAAGATCCAGTCCCGTTACGTAAGCGCCCAGATGATGCGCGTGGGTGCCGATATCGATCAGGATCATCGAGCCTCCGACACGTGCTGGATCAAGACGCCATCCAGGAGGAACATGGTCAGAAGCCAAATAGCCCTGAACATACTGCAGATGCAGCTGGCGGATAGCGCCAATTACACCGTCGCGGACCATAGCGCGGGCTTGGCGCACCATCGGGTAAGCGGTGTAGGAGTGGGTCAGACAGAACTCAAGCCCGCTCCTCTTAACCTTCTTGGCCAGGCTCACGGCTGATGCGAGGTCCGTCGTGAGCGGCTTGTCGCAGATGATATGGAACCCTGCGTCGAGAGCCGCGCAACAGATCTCGTAGTGGCTGTCATTGGGCGTCATCACCGCAATGACGTCGACACAATCTTTCCGCTTTGCCTCACTCTCAACTAGCTCGCGCCAAGATGGATAGGCGCGTTCCTCCGATACCCCAATTGCGCGGCCTGTCTGGCGGGATCGCTCGGCGTCGGATGAAAGAGCAGAAGCGACAATGTCATAATATCCATCTAGACGCGCTCCGGCTCGATGGACATCGCCGATTACCGATCCGGGGCCACCGCCGACAACCGCCAGCCGCAGGCGGCGTCCGATAGTTTCAATAATCATGATTTTTCTTTGGGAAATTGTGCAGTTGTTAATAGTTAGACGCCAAAACCAATTGTCCCTTACTCGACGAGGATATAGCTGCGCAACGCCTGTACGCCGAGAGCGCTGATCAGGAAGGTTCCCGTCACGACGTATTGCCAGTAGGCTCCGACGTTCAGGATGTTGAGCGCGCTGCTGATGACGGCGAAGAACAGAGCGCCGGTAAACGAACCGAAAAGTGTGCCGTCGCCGCCTCTCAGGCTGGTACCGCCAATTACTACCACCGCTATCACGGTTAGTTCGTAACCGGTCGCCATTATCGCGCTGGCTGACGAGAGTTCGGCTGAGAGAAACACGCCGGCCAGTGCAGTGCAACCTCCCACAATAGCAAAAGCAAGAATCCTGATCAGATCGACCGGAAGACCGGCAGTCCGGCCCGCAACTTCACTGCTGCCTACGGCGCGAAGGCATCGTCCGAACACGCTCCGATTGAGAATCCCATAGCAGACAAGATAGGTCACGATCATCATTAGGAACGGTATCGGCAGAATACCAAAGAGCGCTCCGGTCCCGAGAGAATTGAAGCCTGGATCAGATATAGCAATAACCCGGCTGCCACCGGTCCAGATGAAGGCGAGCGCAAGATAGATGTTCATCATTCCTAGTGTGGCGATGAAAGCTGGAATCCTTAGTTTCGTCACTACCACGCCGTTGAGTGAACCTAACACCACCCCGAGGAGGATGGCGGCCAAGAACGTCAAGAATGGTCCTAGCGTAGGCAACAGCTCGGAAATTAGGACCCCACAGAGTCCGAGTAGGCCAGCCACCGACAAATCGAATGCGCCGGAAACGATTAGCAATGTCATACCGGCTGCTCCGATTCCAGCAAAAGAGGCTTGCAGCAGAATATTCTCCAGATTCCCTATGGTTCTGAAGTAGGGATTCACCGCCGCGAGAATGACAACCGAGACTAGAAGCAGGCTTTGTATATAGTACTTCGTCAGAAAGCCGAGCAGATACATCCCCTGAGAGCGGTAGATGTTTCGATTCGCGGTTTCAGTGGACTCCATAGTAGGCGGGTTAGGAACGGCTTAAAAGCGACTTGGCAATAAATGCGCGACGAGCGGTGTCGATGGCCAATGCGAGGATCAGAAGCGTTCCCATTGCCAAATATTGGTAAAATGAGATCACCTTCAAAATGTTTAAGGCGCTAGCAATCGTTGCTAACAGCAGCGCGGCAAAGACGGTTCCGATTAGGTTCCCGTGTCCCCCCGAAAGGCTGGTTCCGCCAAGGACGCTCACGGTAATAGCCTGGAGCTCGAAACCGGTTCCAAGGGTTGCATCCACGATCATGAGTTGGGAAGCGAGCATCACC
>JAFAHI010000133.1 GCA_019237325.1 Verrucomicrobiota bacterium
CTCGATCCGCAGAGTACCGCGGATCTGATCGCAATAAAATATTCCGGTGATGGTGGCTACACGCCCGGCGACACCTGGGATCTCTATGCCGATTCGGACCATCGAATTATGGAAATGGATTATCATCGGGGTGGACCGAAAAAGCCAAGCCTGGTGATCGTTTCGTGGACGGGATACAAGAAAGCCGGGCCGCTCCTCATCTCCACTGAGCATAAAGGGACGGCGGATGGCGCGCCGTTTCGCATGTTCTTTACGGATGTGTCTGTGAAGGTGACGGGGTCGAACTGGGTAAACGCGGAGTAGGGAACGGACGTCCACTTCGCCGCCCTTTTAGGAAACATGGCGTGGCATTCTCCATGGCCGGAGGGGAGCCGCTTTGGCACGTGCCTCAGTGGCCCCCCAACGTTCGTCTCGGTGCGTTGCATGACTGCATGACTTTCGCAACGGGCGGCTCCCGCGAACGTCTCAACGCGTTGTTTGTCTTTTGGGCGTCTGTAAGATGGAATAACCGAGCCACCGCTGGGCAAAACATCGCGTTAGGCAATTAGCGGGAGCCGCCTGTTTAACCTGACGTTTTGGCCTTCCTCGCACTGGAAAAAACATGCGAGGTCCTTCGGCAAGTGCTAAAGCGGCTCCCCTCCAGGCGGTGGGCATGCCGCGCCATGGGTGTCCCTTGAGAAAACGGGAACGAAGCGCCGAATGCAACTCCCTTCCGAATCTTTCACTTTTCAACTTTAACGGGTTCCAGCCCAGGCCTCTCACCTCTCACTAATCAGTTCTCACTTCTCACTCCGGAGTGAGAGTTCCTTCATGAATGCCTCTGTTAGCCGGATGATTTCGCCGGCTTTTAAATCCATCGCGAAATGTCCCGCGTCGAGAATATGAACCTCGGCGCGCGGATCATCCCGGTGATAAGCCTCTGCCCCGGCGACGGTAAAGGAAGTGTCGTACTTGCCCCAAAGGACGAGCATAGGAGGTTGGTGATCCTGTAACCACTGTTGCCACTTGGGATATGATTTAACATTGTTTTGATAGTCGTAAAACAAGTCCAACTGGATATCCGCTTGGCCGGGCTGGTTCAGAAAATAATATTCGTCTACCCAGAGATCAGGATTGTATAGGGAGATGTCAGGTGATGTTCCCACATGCCGTTTCCTGGTCGCTTCGAGTGACAGAAGGTTAGCTCGTACCTCGGCCTCGTGCGCGGCTCGATCTTCCCAGAAGGCACGGCGCACGGCCCAGAGCGACGATAATCCTTCTTCGTGAGAAACCGCGTTCTGAACGATCATCGCTTGGATCTTGTCTGAATGCGCCAAGGCCAGGCGGACCCCGACAGGGCCTCCGTAGTCCTGCATGAAAAGAGTGTATTGCGACAGATGCAATTCCTCCGCAAAATCCTGCATCACCTTCGCCACTGAATCGAAAGTGTAGGCGAACTCTTTCGGGTTAGGCCAGGAGGAATGACCGAAACCTGGATAGTCTGGAGCAACAAGATGATAATGTTCGTTGAGACTCGACTCCAGTAGCGGTTGAAACATCCGGGACGATGACGGCAACCCATGGAGGAGGAAGATAGTGGGGCCGTCTTTAGGTCCTGACTGGCGATAGAATATGTCGAGATTATCGACCCGAATAGAGCGGTAGGTAACAGCGGTTTCGGTTGCCGCAATTGTGCTAATCATAGTGAATAAGACTCCTAAGAAAACTAACGTGAGTGATTTCATAATTTATTACGCCGATGGAGCGCTGCCTCGCTTGCGAGGCCGACAGACCGCAGCGGAAGTGAGCGTTCAAAGTTCGAATATCGTCTCAACGACCACTGGCGTGTGAACCGGTAAACTGTAGACGCCGTACACGACGCGAACATGCCCCGCGTCAGGACCGAATAATTGGACAAAGAGGTTTGATGCTCCATCGGCAACTGCGGCGTGCTCAGCAAAATCTTCTGTCGTTGCTAACTGAACAGTGAGTTTTATCAATTTTTTAACTTTGTCCAAATCGCCGACATATTGTTGGGCTGCCGCTAAAGCATTTAATGCTGCCAGCCGGGCAGCCTCTTGCCCCTGGCTCACTAACAGGTCTCTGCCGATTCGTCCGGAGATCGCCAATTTGCCATCGACGAGCGGCAAGGTGCCGCTGACGAACAGCAGGAAGCCGGTGCCAGACGTTTCGACGTAAGCGCCCAACGGGGAGGGTGGCGCTGGCAGAATGACGCCGAGCTCGCGGAGACGCGAACCGGCGCGCGGAGACTCTCCGATTGTCCGTTCTGCTGGGGAAGCGTTGGTTTTTTCGCGTTCTGACTGATTCATAAAGCAATTACGGTCGATGGCGGAAGCAACTCCATTGGACCAAAGTATTGGTTACTGGTTTCGCTCATAGCCAAGTTAGCCGGTTCAGCCAGCGATTTCATCGGCTCGCTCGAATGGGTGAAGTCTCTCAGATTGGCGATGTGGTGCTTTATCTGCAGAAAACCACCTTCGTCACTGCAGAAAACATCCGGGTAAATGGGAGGTCCACGTAAAGAGGTTTAAAAATCCGCAGATTACGCAGATTCGGGTCTGTGGCGAATCGTGCTACAGAGCTAAAATGGGCATCTACAAATCGAGGCCGGGGCGCTCAGATGAATAAACCTCATCCTTACTTACCGGGCGTTTGCTCTAGCGCGTGTCCTACCCCAAACCCGAATCTGCGTAATCTGTGTAATCTGCGGATTTTAATCTCTTGGGTGTATCTGCGGTTCGTTTCCGTAGGAACCGAGGCGGCACTGTTTGGACAACGATTACGGCAAAACCCGGACAGAAACGGACGGACGTCGGAAGTCGAAATGTTTATTCCGGCGCGAAACCAGACATCCAAAGCATGAAACTTCCGTTCGAAAGAAAGCCTGATCTTTCCAGATGCATCGACCATTTGAAACGACCTCTCATTTGGCTAGGAATTGCTTCAGTGTTGATCGCCGCGATCGACCCGTCAGCAAAGGCCGCGACCCTGCAGGTAAAGCCGGGTGGCGCGGCAGGTACCT
>JAFAHI010000207.1 GCA_019237325.1 Verrucomicrobiota bacterium
TGAATCCTAAAAGCACCTCCAACCCTGCATTCGCGAGGTTCAATTCGGGGAGGGCGCGCGTCCTCGCGCGCCGTGAGGACGTTCCCAACCAAAAGGTGTATCCTTGCGTGCTAGCCGTGGAAAAATGCTCGGCTTGGCGAACAACGGATCGCGAGGACGCGATCCCTCCCCAGCGATGGGTCCGCGATTGTTATGAGGAAGCGCCTGGTGAGGAGTCCGGACTAAGAAGGAAGTTTATTGGCCGAGCCTACGAATGATTCCGGTCGTAAGTCTTTGGGTGCGTGATCACCAACGCCTTATCAGGCCACCGTGACCAGAGCACGGCGATGCAGCATCTCTAGAAATCGTTTACCGATGAAGCGATGCGCCGCCGCGGTCAGGTGAACGATATCGTAGAATACCAGATCGTCTGGGTTGATGTTTTGGGAGTTGTTCCAGGGGGTGACGGCATCTTTGAAACCGTACTTGGTCGGATCGCCGCACATTTCCTGGTATAAAGACGCAATATCAAAAAGCTCGATGTTTCGGGTGCTTCCAGGATGGATCAAGGATTCGGCCGTGCGATTCCAGTAGGCAACGCTGGCGTCGGCCACGCTGTGTTGGGCGCCGCGGAAGACTGGAAGGAGGGTTATCTTTTCCAGGTTGGTCCAAATGACATTTTTGGCCCCGGCAGAAAGTAAACTATTAATCTTCGGGGCGAGTGTCACCAAGTTTTCGTGAAGCAACCAAGAGGAAAAGACCTCGACAGTTGATTGACCCGGCAGACTTGCCCCGGGGGCAAGCCCGAATGGATTCTGAATGATAAGATGCTGCCCATCGGGGACCCCGGTAATGATGAACGGACCAAGAACGCCAGAGGGAGTGCGAAAGATCACGTAATTGGTTAAACCCGGAATAGCGCCTCTGCTGGTCTCGACGGAAACTACGCCCGCACCTGCGGCAAGAGGAACCTTGACTGGGGCGGT
Organism: Verrucomicrobiota bacterium; assembly: GCA_019237325.1. Lineage (GTDB taxonomy): Bacteria > Verrucomicrobiota > Verrucomicrobiia > Chthoniobacterales > JAFAMB01 > JAFAVN01. Next base: position 966 of record JAFAHI010000207.1, read on the forward strand.
TGTTTTCCATTGTGCGTCTGACCAAACTCCGCCGCCTGATGGTACGCTGCCGGCGACACCGACGTCATTGTTGCCGATGAAAATCACAACCAGGCTATTCGCGGGAAGACCGTCAGGGTAATCGGCGAGCAGCTTACTAATCTGCTCTAGCAGACTTGTCTTAACCGGCGTGATGTAGGTATTGATGCCGGCGCCGGCCACGGCATAATTCGTTCCAAGTTTGCCGGCAATGCTGCCGAAAGGCGTCCACCTTGGGAGGCAGGGAAGCCCCAGTATCTCGTTGGCAACGGGACCCCACGTTGGACCGTTTGAGGACCAAGCATCACCTTTGCCGCCATTCAGGTAGTTACAGTTGCCGTTATCCAGTAGGGAGTCGCCCAGGTAAAATATCACGGTCCCCGTCTTTGATCCCGGTCCTGCGAGAAGCCGCCAGGCTGAGCCATTGTCCTTGGCTGGATTAACGCCAACGTTTGGGTTGATGGCGACGTAATTGAAGCCGCCGTCAGTGACCGCATCCGGGTGGTTGTAGCTGCTCTTTTCGTTCCAGAGGCCGCGCCAAACGAGGTCACGAGTTCTGGCTAAAGGCGCAAGGTCAGGTGCCATGTAGGGGAAAGCGTCGGTGCGAGGCTTTGGAGATGATTTTTAAAATTATAAAGATTCAAATTGCTCTGGCCCCGGTTTCTTTAATAAAAATATGGCCGTTTGAGCAGTTACGGAACGTTTAGCACGATTTGTTGGAGGAAGCTGGAATTTCATGAGCGAGGTAAGCAGCGGCATCAGTGACAAATCGACCTCGAACACCGGTGCCTCGTGCAGCCCCTCGGTTTCAAAGGAAACCGGCGCAAAACAGCGCTTCGAAATCTTAGATGACTGCCGCGGGTTCGCTATCATATTGGTGTTCTTCCGGCATTGTGAGTTCTTTTTCCCGGACTGGTTGACGCAGATCCTGTATAACCCGCAGGATTTCCTGTCGGCGGTTTTCGCAGGGAAGGCGGATCTGCATCAATTGTTTTTGTTTGTCGTTTTCTTCCCTTTCCATATCGGTTGGACGGCCCTCCCGATTTTCTTTGTGGTCAGCGGGTTTTGTATTCATTTGACGTATTGCCACCCGCGACAATCGGATCTGAAGTCGTTTTACGTCCGCCGATTTTTCCGAATCTATCCGCCGTACTTGTTGGCTCTGCTCATCTTCACTTTTATCTATCCGCTAACGCGCATCCCGTTCACGAAGCTCACCTATTGGGGGCAATTCCTGACCCACGTGTTCTTGTGTCACAACATTTCTGAATTGTCCATTTGCGCGATCAATGCGCCCTTTTGGACAATCGCGATCGAGGTGCAGCTCTATCTGATTTTCCCCCTGATATTCCTATTTGCGCGTCGCTACTCCTATGCCCGTGCATTAATGGTTTTGGCATTGGTTGAGTTCGCGCTGCAAGCTTTCGCGGTTATCGTTTATGAACATCCGCCAGGTTTTGCACCGGCTTGGTTGCGAGGGTCGCCTTTCTTTTTTTGCTTCAGCTGGGGACTTGGTGCGGCGGTCGCCGATGCCTATTTGAGCGGGAAGCCGCTTCCTCTGATGCGAATCCACCCTCTGGTTTGGCTGGTGCCCGGAATCCTAACCAGCACCTTCCCGGCTTATGAATTCAGCTTTGGCTTTTTTGCCTTGTTTACGGCGAGCATTATCACGCGTCACCTTAACAAGGGGGTGGTGGAGGAAAGGCGGTCGTATCTCGGTCGGTTTATCCGTATAACGGGGATCTACAGTTACAGCATCTACTTGCTACACGATCCCATTTTGCGAGCCGTGGTTCTTTTCTACAAATGGCGATTCCCCGCAATTGAGAACCATCCTTTCTTAATTTTTACTGCCGGTGCGACCAGCTGGTTTATGATCTTCCCATTGAGCGCGCTGATGTACTACTGGGTGGAGAAACCAGCTATCGCATTAGGTAAGCAAGTGCTTCGCGCTTGGCCATCGCAGCCGGCCCGTCACCCTGAAGCCACGGTGGTCCCGGCGGCGTAGCGATAGTCGAAGAGAAAGAAACCAACGAAATGTCTGTCTCTGATGGGGCGAATCAGTCCATGGGGACGCGAGCCAATGCTCATTTTGGCTTCATAGACCAACTGCGCGGAGTCGCTATCCTCCTAGTATTTCTTTGTCATTGCACCTCAAACTTCAACTTGGCCTTCAGTTTTGATCTGTACGATCCACTCCGCTTCCTGGCCCAAGTTTTTGCCGGCAAAATTAGCGTCTTGGAGGTTATTGACTTCCTCTGCTTCTATCCATGCAGAGCAGGCTGGTCAGGTGTCGCGGTCTTCTTCGTGGTCAGTGGATTTTGCATTCACCTGAGTTATTCGCAACCAGCCAAACCGGATCTTATCGCCTTTTATATACGCAGGTTCTTTCGAATTTATCCTGTCTACGCTCTGGCGGTTTTGGTTTTCGGTCTATGGTTTGCCTATTCGCGATTGAATTTCGACCAGTGGCAGAACTGGGTGCGCTTGGGTTCGCACTTACTTCTTTGCAACAATCTATCAGATCTTCTGTCAGGAATTAGCGCTGCCTATTGGACGATACCAGTAGAGGCGCAGCTTTATGTGTTATTCCCGGTATTGCTGTGGCTGGTGCGACGGTACTCTTTTGCCAAAGCACTTTGGATAGTTGGGGTCATCCAATTCTCTTTACAAATTACCACGGCCTTTGCATTTGGTCTGTACCGACTCCCGCCGTTTTGGCTTACCGCCTCACCATTCTATTACTGGTTTAGCTGGTCCATCGGGGCCGCCGTTTGTGATGCCTACCTAAAAGGTAAACCATCACCGCTGCGAAAGACCTCACCTTGGTTGTGGCTGATTGCCGCAGTTGCGACTAGCAGTTTTGCGGCTCACGAATTCAGTTTCGCATTTTTTGCGTTGGCTACCGCCAGTCTAGTAGCCCGGAGGCTAAGCACGGAAGCGATGGAGGAATCGCCGTCTTTATTTGGTAGATTTCTGCGAATTACAGGAACTTATAGTTACAGCATCTATTTGATCCATCAGCCCATTATCGTTGCCGTCACCGAGACCTATAAACACGCATTTGCCGGACTAGAGTCGAATCGCTGGGCCATGTTTTTTGCGGCTTTGAGCAGCTGGTTGATTATCTTCCCGGTCGCGGCTGTCATGTATTACTTAGTGGAAAGACCAAGCATCTCATTGGGCAAACACCTCCTGAAGGCTTTGTCTCAACGCTTCAACCAGCGGTCCTTCGGGCGGGTGGCTGCAAGCGCTCTCGCCAAGTAATAGTTGGCAGATTGGTTCAATCCTTAGCGCGGCAGGTTCGCAACCCCAAACCCAGGAATCAACCGCGAATGGACACGAATGAACGCGAATAAGAGACAAAGCATTCATGTTCATTCGCGGTTGATTCTTCTACATGTTTTCGGCAGGTCTGCTGAGATGCTGAGATTTGATGCTACCTTCTCCGACTGTGGTTTGGTTTCGTGCCAGCACTAGTTCGAGTATCCGGATTAGCTCACCGGTAACGCGATCGATGTGGAAGTTTGCTTCTGCGACCGAGCGAGAGACGACCGAATCACCCCACTGGCCGGACTTCTTTCGCCGATACATTTCGATCAGTGCCTCAGCAAAGGTTTCCGCGCCTTCGTCCGCTAGATGAATATCTCGGCTGCAGAGGTAATCGGAGTTTCCATTTGTGTGGCCGACGATGACTGGAAGTCCACAAGCTTGCGCTTCCGCAACGGAGGATCCAAAATCTTCTTCGACGCTGGGTTGGGCGAGAACATCATGTTGGCTGAGGAGAGCTGGAACCTCCGTTCGATCGATCCGCTGTCGATACTGCAATCGCTCCGGACAGGGGAAAGCCTGCAGTAGAACTTCATAACCGGGGATAAAGCCGATAGCGCCGACGATGGTGAGTCTGATGTCGATGCCTTTGTTTATGGCCCGGGCGGCGCCGTCCAGAAAGAGGTCGAGACGCTTTCGGGGGACGATGCGGCCAAGCCACAAAACCCGCAAAGCGTTGACCTCCGACACACTCGGAAGCGGCCGGAAGAGGTCTAAATCGATCGGATAGGGAAGTACGGAAATCCGGTCAGGATCGACCGAATAAATCTTTGCCAATGTCCCAGCGGACTGGCGGCTGCCAACGATGAAATGGTCGCTGTTGTGGAAAGGAGGTGTGCCCAACGACGATAACCGAAGGCGAGCCAGCGTCGACCACTTGAGCGCCTGCCATGGACCGGCGATCTGCTGGATCTCATGGAATTGGGTCAACAAAGATCGCGCATCGGTGCCGGGTGGCCCTTGTGGGAAGCTGACGGTTGGTAGACCGGACACTGAGCCGCGGGAGTAATCACCAAGCCAGACGCACAAGTCGTACTGCCGCTTCTGGTGCTCCTGCGCTACGGTCCGGGCAACTAGCCGGCTGTAGGAAAGCGCGTCCACGATACTCGCCGCTCTTCCGACCAGTGGAACGCGTTGCATTTTGGACCGAACGAAATTCAAGATGTGGTTGTTGACCGGGATAAAGCGAAACCCCGGTCGAGTTCCGACGATTGGTCTCGGGTCGACAAAAGAAGGTTTAGAAAAGAAATCGATCTCAAATCGGTGATCGAGCAGTCTGACAAGCAGCAGAGCGTTTGCGGCTGCCGCACTGCCTGCCGTTGCCGAAACGAATCCGGTACAGGCGAGTTTCATTTAATCATTTATGGCCGAGCTGCCTCCGGCGCGTCAATCGGCCTTTTCAGCAGTTTTCGCAGTTCCCATTTTTTCAAAAAACTCATTTTTTTTGCTGATTCTATGAGGACTTCGAGTAGCATTGCCGACCGTGAATGGGACAGCTTTCTGGTCTTGGGCATATGGATTAACGAGCCGAGAGCGGACTGGCTCGCCCATGGATTTTATCTCAAGACCGTTGGCCGTTGCGGTGCGTCTGGCCCGGAGGTTCACACGCGACCCGATCGTACGATTGCGGGTTGGCGATCGGACTCTGTTGATGCCCTGGTCCCATAACTTACCTTTGATTTTGCGGAGTAGCCCGCTTTACGAAACGGAAATTGGCCGGTTGGCGCAGCATTTGGTCGCCAGGGATGGTGAGCTTGTCATGATCGACGCCGGAGCAAACATCGGCGATACCTTTGCCACCCTGCCGAAGTTGACCCAGGCCAAGTTTCTTTGCATCGAAGGATCCGAGAGATACTACGATCTTTTGCGGAAGAATTTGGAGTCGGACCCGCAAGTCAAACTAGAGTTCGCTTTGTTGACGGATGTTAAGCGCGAGGGCCAGCACGTTCGAATTAAAGAAATCGAAGGAACCGCTCACATTGAACCGAGCGATGACGCTTCGGCAGCGGCGCCGTGGCGAACTCTGGACGAATTAATCGAGCTGCATCCGGAGTTCGCAAAAGCGAATTTCCTCAAGATCGACTGCGATGGATACGATCTGCTGGTTTTGAAAGGTGCTCCCGTTTTTTTGGAACGGGCAAAACCTTGCCTGCACATTGAGTTCGGGCCGCAGCTCTGGCGCATGTACGGGGGCTGCGAAATCGCGGACGGATTAGAATTTCTGTTCCAGTTCGGCTATAAGGAAGTGCTCGTTTATGACAACCTGGGGTTATTTATTACCCGGGATTCCGTTCAGAACTCGAGGGTTCTCGAGATACTATCGGATTATGCGCTGCGGCATCCCGCCTGGTTTTATCTGAATGTGATCGCTTTCCACGAAACTC
>JAFAHI010000252.1 GCA_019237325.1 Verrucomicrobiota bacterium
GGCATTAAGTAAATATAGGCAAAGGCCGAATTCTTTCGGACTGAGTGGAGGCCAAATAGCAGCACAAATTCTCCAAAGAGCCGGGATTTGAGATGTCCAGATTGTAGAATCGAGCAATTTGCTGACAGACCATTACGATCCGATCAATCGCCGTCTGGTTTTGTCGCCTGAGAACTTTGAGGGCAGGTCCGCCGCGGCCATGGGAGTTGCCGCTCATGAATGCGGTCACGCGCTGCAACATCAGCAGGCATACGCTCCCTTGACCTGGAGAATGGCTTCTACGGGCCTGGTCGGGTTTGCCAGTCAGGCGGTTTATATCTTACCAATCATCGGTTGGTTTACGCATCTGTTGGCTCCGATGTTAATCTTGCTCTGCTTCGGTTGGGCGATCATCATGTTGTTCAATCTGATCACTTTGCCGGTTGAGTTTGACGCCTCGGCGCGGGCAAAACGAGTCCTGGCTGAGATGGGTTTGATGCGGACCCAAGAAGAAACGCAGGCAGTTAGCGGCGTCTTAGACGCAGCGGCATTCACTTACGTGGCCGCTTTCATTACCTCGCTAAGCTATCTCTTGTACTACTTCTTGATCATGTCTGGCCGGCGGAACTAAGCGTGGGCGAGTGTCCGCTTTGGTGGGGTGAGGCTCCCGAAAGATCGAAAAAGACAACCAGGGTTAGCGACGCCCCGCCGCCGTTACGTGATATTAGACCGATGAGCGCGCCGACTTGTCCGACGTAGCTCTCTTCTGGTCCGGTCTCTATCGTCTATCGAGCTAGCGAAGTCGGAGCCGTGCCCAGGACGTGCTACCACCCAGGGCATAATCACGCTGCAGACCCGCGGCGGGCACACCCGTCGTTCCGGCAATATTCTGCGACCTCGAAATGCGTTAGGTGGTTGTCGAGCGATTCGGTCTTTCGGGAGCCTCGCCCCAGCAACGCCGCTCTCCCAAAACTCTTCACTTGAAGCAATTCATCCGAGAGCTGAGATAAGGAGATTACACTGGTCCCCGGCCATTTATGACGAATTCGTCACAGATCTACAGTCGCGCCGGGTTTTTTCAGTCACTAAAGGATGCAAAAGAAACGCAAGGCTCGTTCACGACCACAAAAGACAATTATGGAAGCGCCCAAAGCTCCAACATTTAACGATCACGCGTTCTATACGAATCGGGAACTGAGCTGGCTAGAATTCAATCAGCGTGTGTTGGAAGAAGTGGAAGACGCCACGAACCCATTGCTGGAGCGGGTTAAATTCCTTTGTATCGTCAGTTCGAACCTGGATGAGTTTTTTGAGATCCGGGTCGCTGGATTGAGACAGCAAAGGGACAGCAAAGTGAGCGCGGCTGGTCCCGATGGCATGGGTCCCAATGAACAGCTGGTCGCCATCTCGCAGCGGGTGAGGAAGATGGTCGACGATCAATATCGGCTTTGGAACGACGTATTGGTGCCGGGACTGGGGGAGCAGCACATTTTCTTCCTTCCCTATGATGACCTGAGCGACGACGAAAAGAGGTATTATACAGATTATTTTGAGAAATCCGTTTATCCCGTTCTGACTCCGTTAGCTGTGGACCCGGTGCACCCGTTTCCGCAGTTGTTGAACAAAAGTTTGAATGTTGCCGTCGAGCTGGAAGGCGGCGATCTGAGCACGAATTTGGCGGTGGTACAGGTGCCGCGCATCCTGCCGCGGTTGCTACCCTACAAGGCGGGAGAACGCGGCATTTATCGCTACATCTTCATTGGCAATCTGATCCAGGCGCACGTGGGATCTCTGTTCCATGGCATGAAGGTAAAAGGGGCCTACCAATTCCGAGTTACCAGAAATAGCGATCTCTATCTGGATGAGGAAGAAGCGGAGAACGTGCTGAAGACGATCGAGATCGAGCTTCGCAAGCGGAACCGGGGAGCGGCGGTGCGGTTGGAAGTGCAGAAGGAGTGTCCTGTTCACGTGTCCGATCAACTTCTGCAAACGTTCGGCTTGGACAGAGACGACCTTTACGCCGTTGACGGCCCAATCAATTTCTCTCGTTTAATGCCGGTAGTTGGTGGAGTCGACCGGCCCGACCTCAAGTATAAGCCTTTTGTTCCTGTAGTGGTAACGGGCACCGATGGAGAGGATATCTTTACCCAAGTCCGGCGTAAGCCAATCCTGTTACACCACCCCTATGACAGTTTTCAGACTGTCTTGGATTTTATTGAACAGGCGGCGGAAGACCCGAACGTTTTAGCCATAAAACAGACCCTGTACCGGACTAGCGGCGATTCGCCCATCATTGCTTCCCTTGCCGAAGCTGCGGAGAGCGGGAAACAGGTAACCGTGGTGATCGAGCTGAAAGCGCGGTTCGACGAAGCAGCGAACATCAAATGGGCGCATACCCTTCAAGAAGCGGGCGCCCATGTGGTTTACGGGATCGTCGGTCTGAAGACACATGCAAAATTGGCCCTAGTGGTCAGAAAGGAAGAGGATGGTATTCGGCGTTACTTGCATCTCGGGACGGGAAATTATCATCCGTC
>JAFAHI010000278.1 GCA_019237325.1 Verrucomicrobiota bacterium
CGGTACCGCTGGTATGTTCCGGCGAAGTCAATGCAACCTCAGCCCCGAATTGGAACGCAGTCTCCATGATTCTCATGTCGTCCGTAGCGACGATGATCCGGTCAAAGATGTTTGCTTCTAGGCAGCGTTGCCAAACGTGCTGGATCAAAGGTTTCCCAGCGATCCCGTGTAGCGCCTTACCGGGGAAGCGGGTCGACCCCCAGCGTGCTGGGATGATGGCGGCGACCCTGCTCATAAACTAGCACTTGTAATCGACACAAGCGGTAAAGACAAGCCCGGTGTGGGCAAAGAATGACAAATGACAGATAACAGATGACAAATATTAGACTTTCGGTACTTCACCAAGCAAAACCAACTCAACCGCAGTTTTGAAATCCGGCGCGATCCACACGTTCTTCCGACCCGCGAACGTGACGTTGGCTGCCTCAGTGATCCAGACACAAGCCTTTACGCCGGCGTTTAATCCCGCCTCAATATCGGACGCTTTGTCTCCGATCATAAAACTCTCTCCCAGGCTGATATCCAAATCGTCGGCGGCTTCGAACAACATGCCCGGGCCTGGCTTCCGCCGATTGGATGCTTTCTCCGGGTGGTCAGGGCAAAAATAGGTGGTGTTAATCAGGTCCACGCCAAGCAGGGTTCCGAGCCTGGTTTGTACGGCCCAAAAATCGGTCTCGGTGAAAAAGCCGCGGCCGATGCCGCTCTGGTTCGTGACAATCACGAGTGTGAAGCCGGCTGATCGCAATGAAGTTAGGCCTTCTTTCACGCCCGCAAGCACCTGAACTTGTTCCGGTTTGGAGGGGTAGCCCGGGTCCACCATAAGGGTACCATCCCGATCCAAGAACACCGCTTTGAATCGTCCTGATTTCAACGCAATTGGGCGAAAGCAAGGCTTTCACGGAGTTCTGCTGGGGTGACCGTCGCCGTCCCTAACTTTGCAACAACCACCCCGCTAGCGTGGTTGGAGAGCTCCGCGGCCTCCAGCGGGGTTGCACCGCAGACCAATGCCAAGGTAAAAAGCCCGATCGCCGTGTCTCCAGCGCCTGACAAATCATAGATTTCTCGTGCCCGCGGTGGGATGTGATGCGGTTCTTCGCCCTTGGCGAAGAGCATCATTCCTTGCTCCCCAAGCGTAATCAAAAGCTCATCTGGCTCCCACCTCTGCAAGAGCCGCTTGCCGATTTCGAGGAGATTATGGTCTTTCTCGGGTTCGGCTTCCGGTTCTTGCCAAGGAACGTTTGCCGCGGCAAAGGCTTCGCCGCGGTTCGGTTTGACCGCGGTCATATGTTTCCATTCGATCGGGCTTCGAGGATTAGGATCGGCCGTAACCACTTTACCCGCGGTTCGAGCCACCCGCGTGACCTCGTCCACAAAGGACTGAACGACGAACCCTTTGCCGTAGTCCTCAAAAATAATGCCGTCCAATTCAGGCAGCATTTCTTCAATTTGTGCCAGGCATCGCTCCAAACTAGCAGGCGAGACGGCGTGGGGCCGTTCGTGATCGACGCGAACTAATTGTTGTTGCCGCGCAATAATCCGGGTTTTGACGATCGTTTGGAACCCGGACTCAACAGCCAGGGTTTCCAATCGGATGCCGCCGTTTTCGAGGATGGATCGGAGTCTGTCGGCTGTTGAGTCTTTGCCGACCAGCCCCATCACGTAAACTTCGGCGCCGCATTCACGGACATTTCGCGCCACATTGGCTGCACCGCCCGGGAAAAATGATTCGCGTAATACTTCCACGACCGGCACGGGCGCCTCGGGCGAGATCCTGGAAACACGACCCCAGACGTACCCGTCCAGCATGACATCCCCGATCACCAGTAATCGCTTCTTGGGAAACTCAGCGGCGATTTGATCATATCTCTCGGGTTGCATAGATGGTACAAATAGAGGGCACGAAACAAATCCAGAGCCAGAAGTGGATGTTGTTGGTCCAGTGGTCAAGCGGAATGCTTATCTTCGAGACCTGGTTCAATCTCGTTTGCCCAAATTTAATTTTGTTTTAGGCTTGGCGCGGTGTGCCAGGGAATGCACGCTAACGCGGAGTCGAGCCGGTTGTGCGGCCTTTAAATGACCGAACGGCGATGCTTATGAAAATGAAGACAAGAACCCAACTATTTTTTGTGGCGGTTACACTCGTTTGCCTCCCTCATTTTCTAGCTGCGGATGCTCCTCCCAGACAGATCGATCTCAACCGATTTCCGGCGACGAAACTGGACGATGTGGTCGTTCCGTTGCCCAGCGAAGTGTTCAATGTGTTGGATAAGCTCGGTACGCCGGATTGGCGGGGTGAAATGCGATCGCCGAACATCAGCAGTCGCGGAGCCCGAGCGCAGATTGCTCTTATGTTGGGCTCGGTTGTGGCCGAGGGTTTTGTGGCTGTGGAGGCAGCCGATAAGGAACGAGTCAAGGCGATCGGGCAAGATGTCTTGGAGTTGGCCCGCGCAATTGGGGTCGAGAAAACGGTGCTGAGCCGGACTAACGCGATCGTAACGAATGCCGATGACGGCGACTGGGTCGGCGTCAGGCGAGAGTTGGACGGAGCGCTAAGCGATGTGAAGACTGCCATGATCCAGCTTCGGGATGATCAGCTGGCCCATTTGGTAAGCTTGGGAGGGTGGCTAAGAGGTACTGAAGTCCTTACGTCCATCGTCGGTAAAAGTTATACTCCGGATGGAGCCGATCTGCTGAATCAACCGGATCTATTGAAATACTTTCAGGAGCGCTTAGCCGGGATGCCGCCGCGCCTTCGTAATAACCAGCTAGTCGGCAAGATCCAAAAGAGTCTTAACGAGATCTCGCCTTTGATAAGCCAGAAGATTACGCCTGCCTCGATCAAGAGGATTCATGAGATAACCAGCGACATGGTTAGGGCGATCAATTCGAATGCTTAAGGCGCGATTTGTGAGACGATTGATCATTGCAGTCACTTTCTTGGCATTAGGCGGGACATGTTTAGCGTCGGTAGATGACGCCATCGCCCGGGCTACGGAAGCGATCAGCCCGTACGTGAAACAGGGCTATCTCGTCCGGGATGACCAATGGGGCGGCGACCTCGGAGTAAAACAGCAGCAAGCCATCACTCATACTCTGTTTAAAGGGAACGACTATTGGTTCTGCACAGGGACTGACAACGACTCGGCCAAGATCTCTATCCACGTCTACGACAACCGCGGAAGACTGGTAGAGAATGATTCTTGGCAGCACGGACGATCGGCCGGCGCCCATCTTGTTGCTCCTGCCACCGGTACTTACTACATCATTGTCGAGATATTGAGTTCGCCTGTCGAGCGGACCCACTGGGCCATGGTCTACGGCTACAAATAAACTTGCGCGACTTTTGCAGGAGACGATAGTTGCCCGCAACCTGCTTGACGCTGGCATTATTTATTCAGCACCAGTTCCCCGGTTCCATGATGACCCCCTTCAGCTAAACGGTGACTTGGCTTCTGCATGGTAGAATCTGAGACGCTTCAGTTTGAAAATGGGCGAGCGCTACAGAATCTGTACGCGAACGATCTGAAATTGTTGCAAGCGCTCGAAGAAAAGCTGGGGGTCAAAGTTACGACGCGAGACGGCTGGCTCCGTTTAGAGGGTGAACGCGACAATATCAATAAGGCACGTCAGGTATTTGACCAACTTGAGCAAGCGCGCCAACGGGGAATGCAGATTCAAAGGCACGAATTCCAATACGCCTTGGATTCGGTGAGCGGCAAGCAGCCTCAACCCTTAGGTCACTTAGCCGGCGTCCAACTGTTGAGCTCGAACCGGCGCACCCCGATCAGCCCAAAATCGGGGCAACAGTTATCTTACGTTCAAGCCATTCAATCCAAAGATTTAGTATTTGGGATAGGACCAGCGGGTACCGGGAAAACGTATCTAGCAATGGCGATGGCGGTTGACGCATTGAAACGGGAGCTGGTGAAACGTGTCATTTTGACTCGCCCCGCCGTGGAAGCCGGGGAAGCGCTAGGATTTCTCCCAGGAGACCTCCAGGAAAAGATCTTTCCCTATTTGCGCCCCCTGTATGATGCGTTGTATGATATGATTTCTGGAGAGGAGATTCAGAAATTCATGGATCGAGGCGTTATTGAGATTGCGCCTCTCGCGTACATGCGTGGACGCACTCTCAATAACGCCTTCGTAATATTGGATGAGGCGCAGAATACGACGGCTGAGCAGATGTTCATGTTTCTAACGCGGTTGGGGATGGAATCCAAGTGCGTGGTCACTGGTGATTACACTCAGATCGATCTTCCTCCCAATAAAGCTTCTGGCCTAATCGAGGCGATGCACGCTCTGAAGAACGTATCGGAGATCCAGTTTGTCGAATTTACCGAGCGAGATGTAGTTCGACATCCGCTGGTTCAATCGATTATTCAAGCTTACCGGGCACACCGGGAAGCGCCCAGGAACATTCAGCATCGGCCTGGAAAATAAGGGCACAGAAGGAAGAGACGCATTGTATGTTTGGCTCAATTGATCGTAAACGCTTGATAAAGAAAGGACTAGCGTGCTCGAAGCAGCGTCGGAAACCGACGCAGAAGGAGTGGATGCGTAAGCTCGACACAAATCCTTGGCTCAAGGCAAGCATCCTTGGACTTTTTGTTCTCGTTTTAGCGCTCCTCATTTTTTCCAGTTTGAACCAGGAGCCCGCTAAGTTTTTCCTGATCGGCTTCCTGGTTTTTTTGACAGCGGTAGCGCAACTCTGGATCAACTTCCCTGAGACGTTTCAGAAGAACTCTCGAGTCGGGTTGGTCTTTGGAACCATGGCGTTCCACCTTTGCGCTGCCAAGCTGATCATGGTGTTCTGCAGCGACCCTCGGGGTGGGTTACCGCCTGAGTTCGGGGTCTTGGTGATTCCTTACGCGCTGGCGCCGCTGGTCTTGTGCGGCTTATTAGGGAAAAATTACGGACTGTACGCCGCGGTCTTTGTCAGTCTTTGGAGCTCGCTGCTTATCAGGGGAGTCGACGCTTTTCTGCTGGTGATGTCGCTCATCAGCGGGTTTATCGCGGTCTTTGTTACCATCTCAGTACGTCGTCGCAGCCGCTTGTTACGGGCCGGCCTCTACGTTGGGCTAGCCACTTGGGTCCTGGCGCTTTCGTTTGGCATCATCGCGATTCCTTGGTTGCAATTGAACCAACTGGATTGGGCCCGGTTTGGCGAACAGTCCGCCGCGGCCATTTTCACTAGTGTTATCACCGCCATGGTCGTCGGCGGTGCACTGCCTCTAATCGAGACGCTTTTTCAGATCACTACGGACATGTCGTGGATTGAAATGGCGGACCGAAACCATCCGCTGTTATTGCGTTTGAGTCTGGAAGCACCTGGCACCTGGCATCACAGCGATGTGGTTGCCGATCTGGCTGAAGCCGCGGCGAACCGGATCGGGGCGAACGGTACCATGTGCCGGGCCTGCTCCTATTTTCACGACATCGGCAAGCTGGTAAAACCGAATTACTTTTCGGAAAACATTGTCGGCGACGAAAATCCTCATGACGATCTGGCGCCCACCATGAGCGCATTGATTATCATTGCCCACGTGAAGGAAGGGGTCGACCTGGCGTTGAAGTACGGCTTAAACCAGCGCATCGTTGATGTGATTCAGCAGCATCACGGCACATCGCTAGTCAGTTATTTCTACAAGCGCGCCCTCCAACAGCAGCAAGACGCGCGGGAAGGCGGCAAGATCATGAACATGCGGGTGGAAGATATCCCGGAAGTTCGTGAGGAGAGCTTCCGTTATAGCGGCCCGAAACCGCAGTTTAAGGAATGCGGAATCATCAGCTTGGCCGATTCGGTGGAAAGCGCTTCCAGAAGTTTGGACAAACCGACCCCGCAGAAGATCGAGCAACTCATCAACGAGATTGTTAACAAACGAATTGCTGAAGGTCAGTTGGACGAATGTGATCTGACCCTTCGGGAGATCAGGACGATTTCCGAGACGTTCCGGTATACGATCCAAAACATGCTGCATACGCGAATCAAGTATCCTAAAGACGAGGTGCAAGCCGAAGGTGAAGCTCGTCGTCTCAAGAACCTTCCGCCTGCTACGGCAGCGTGAGTTCGTTGAGAAGCGGCTCCGTAGGAGTCACATCTTTATCGCTTTGCGACATCATGATGGGTCCAGCTCCGTAGGAGCGACATCTGATGCGAGCGTCGGAGCGCAGTTCGCACGAGAGATGCAGGTCAAGGTGCTCAATCGCCAAAGGAAGTTCCAGGTGCCGGCTGGCGAACTTCTTACTTTTGCCGAGCAACTCGTGCCGCTCGTGTCTAACCTCGCAAGCAACAAGATTACCGAAGAGATTGTAGTCGTGCTGGTCTCAGATCGGAAAATCTCTGCGATTCATCAGCAGTTCATGGCGATCGCGGGTGCGACGGATGTGATCACCTTTCAGCATGGCGAGATCGTGGTGAGTGTGGAAACCGCGGCGAGGCAAGCCGCGGAATACAAGACGGATCTGTTCCATGAGCTCCGCCTTTATATCGCCCACGGGTTCCTGCATCTAGCTGGATACGACGATCATTCGGAGGAGGGGTTTAGGGAGATGGCGAAACTGCAGAATGAGCTCGTGGAGAGGGTTGAGAAGTGATCCGACCTGTTCTTCGCCAAGTAGCGTGAGGTTCCTGTCCAGGATTGCGGCTAGAGTTCGTCCCGTAGGGACTGCGTGATAGTAGCCTGGCACGAAGTGCCTGGAATCGGTCTGCCCTCCGGATCCCGAATCGGCTCAGCGAGTGCTTTTCCGATAAGGCAGCGCTCCAAAACTCCGTCACTCCACCACTCCGTTCGACCGGACTCGAGGACGAGGACGACGACGAGAACGAAGTTTCCCTACTTCCTAACCGCGAGGATCAAGGACGAATTGTGCCGGTTCCATTGGTAACCAAAGCTGAATGTCAGCGTTTTCGGCGAGCTCGTTTCGTAGAGTTGGCGTAAGTCCGGCTGGTAAAATTGCTTGAACAGGTTGATTGGCGCCGTGTAGCTACCGAAGAATCTCAGGGTCCATTTTTCCGGCGATAGGTATTTGATCGGAATACCGGAATCATCCTCTACAATGGCGAGGCTGTCGCCCAACAGAAAGGAGCGAACGGTATCGAAATGCCCTTCGTGCATCAGATAGGATGCGGCCTTTACAAAACAGTTCGCTTGCCCTTGCTGTTCCGTGAATCGAAGAACGGCGGGATTGCTTTTCAAGCCATCGTCAGAAAGATCGGTGCTGAAGAAGTAGAGCGCTTTTTGTGCGCCGGAGGCCGGATCCACAAACGAGACCTTTACTCCATGCGGTGACCCACCCGGTTTGGTAAGCTGTCCTCCGCGGTCAAGGGAGACATATTCGACCGACTGGATCACTTTTCCGGTCCGAGCAAGAAACACGAATAGAATCGGGAGAACGCCCTTCAGTTCCCCGCGACCGAAGTCTTCCCGCATATCTTTGGTTTTGAAAAAGCTGAACTGCAGAATCGTGTTTAGGGAGATCTGAATATTCTCAAGGGTAGTGTCAAGGGCAGCCGCTGGGACAGTGCGAAGATCCGGTAGCGCATCGACCGACTCTAGCCCGACCAGAATGTAGGTGGTGCAGTCTGGGAAAAACGCATCAGCATAAAGAAAATCGGGGCCGCCGAAGTAATAGACACACGTTTTGGCTCCGGCGGATACCGGGGCCAAAAAATCAGCACGCCAGATTCGAATATTGCTGAGCTGCCGGCGATCGAGGGTCGCGAACGCCGAATTCATCGCGCTGGCATGCGCTTGCCATTGCGCGGTGTGCGTTAGTCCGGCCAGCGTCGAGCTATCAGCTATCGGCAGGCCCGCCAGAAAACGAGCAGCATCTGTGATTGGATTACTGGGAACCTCGACTGGCTGCGCCGGCGCAGGCGACGCTTCGGGTAAGGGCGACTCGAAAGGTATCGGCGTCGGCGCCTGGTCGGCCGGTGCAATTTCCGGCGTTGGTTCCTGCGTTTGCGCCCGCAGTCCTGTGCACGCTGCGAATAAGAGTACGACGTTAAGTAACCAGCTCCTTTTGTGTGTCAGGATCATATTTTTTCGGCGTGATCGGGTGCCCTGTACCAATCGGTCAACGGGCGGAAAGCGATCCTTGGCTCGGGCGCACAACAAAGTAGATCCCAAGACCGGCAAGGGCGGTTAGTAGTCCAAGTAACGATTCGACAGTTCTTTGCTGTACCGTGTAGAGCATCATGGACAGCGTTACTATTAGGAAAATCAGCGGAGTGACGGGGTACCCCAAAACACGGTAGGGACGTGCCAATCCGGGTTGAGTGAACCGCAACACGATAAGTCCGAGCACCGCTAGGAATGAAGAAAGCAGTAAGGCGAATTGAGTGTACACCAGCACCGCTTCAAAACTGCCGGTGAGAATCAATAAGGTTACAACAAGCGCTTGCAAGATCATCGCGATGTATGGTGTCCCGTGTTGATTAACCCGGCCAAAGAACGCAAGTCTCGAAAAGTCATCGGCCATTGACTTTGTTACTCGCGACCCGATCCAGCTCATGGCGCTTACGTTCGCGATTAAGCCGAAACTAATTAGAAGGCTGGTTAACGCCCCGCCGGGCCCGCCGAAAATGTGCTGCCCCGAGACCATCGCGACTATGGGTTTACCCGCGATTTCAGTTGCTGGCGCGCTGATGAGAAAAACCCAATTCAACAGGACGTAGAGAACCATCACGATGACAGTGCCGATAAAGAGTGCCCAGGGGACGTTCTTCTGCGGGTTCCGCACTTCTGCAGTCAAATACGAGGCCCCGTTCCAGCCAGAGTAGGAGTACATCACGAAAACCAGGCTGACAGCAAATGGGCCGGACAGCATGGTGGACAAGTCGTCCGGATGAGGCGCCGGATGGAACGGCTGTTTTTGTTGAAAGAAAATACCGGCCCCGATCAGACAGATAATCAGGCCTATTTTCAGTATCGTGGAAATATTCTGAAAGTGTTCTCCGGTCCGAATTCCCACTAGAAGGATAATGGTGACGCTCCATACCAACACCAAAGAGAGGATTAACGGTGAGGCGGAGGGCGTAATAGCCTGGAAATAATTTCCGAAAGCCATAGCGGATATCGCAATCGGAGCGGGGAACCCGATGCTGATTGATATCCAGCCGGCCATAAAGCCAAGCGCGGGATGGTAAATGCGCGAAAGAAAATTGTATTCGCCTCCCAAGCGGGGGAGCGCCACGGCTAATTCCGCGTAACAGAGGGCGCCGCACAACGAGAGCAGCCCTCCGATAATCCAGAGCGCCATGATGGCAAAATCGGAATGAATCGAAATCACCTGAAACCCGAGACTGACGAACACGCCGGTTCCGATCATATTGGCGACGACGATATTAGTCGCGGTGAGTCCGGAGATTTTTCTTTCGGTCATGCGGTTTGCGGCCTAGTTAGTCGATCTTTCGGTCCACGGAAAGAAAAAAAGGCGGGAGGGTTGGTGGGGCGAAACGGCGAAACGGCGGTAGGGCGAAAAACTCGGCGCGTCGCAAACTTTGATTCGCTCTATAATTTGTCCGCGCCGGTTTTGAGCCGCGCCAGGGGGGCTGGCAGCTCTCTCGAAATTGCGATAAACCCTGGCGCGTCTACCTAGATGCAGGTCGCGGGTGAAAAATTTGCGCAACCCCACGGCTCAAAACCGGCGCGAATCAGCCGAAAGGGATAAGCCACCGTTCGGCGCGCCGAGTTTTTCGCCCTACCGCCGTTTCGCCCATTCGCCCACTCGCCGTTTCGCCCGCACGCCGATTCGCCCTTTCGCCGAATCGCCTCCCTCAGCTCTCCTTCGCGGCCCGAACAAACTGCTGATACCAACGGAACGAAGCCTTCGGCGTTCTTTGCTGAGTGGCGTAATCCACGTGCACTAAACCAAATCTTGGATCGTAGCCGTACGCCCATTCGAAATTGTCCAGCAGCGACCAAACGAAATAACCGCGAATATCAACCCCTGCGTTTCGAGCCTCAGCTACAGCGGAGAGATGTTTTTGGATGTACTCCGTTCGTTCGTGATCGTTGATCGAACCGTCGGACTCTACCGTGTCCACGAACGCAGCGCCGTTTTCACTGATATAAAGCGGTGGGAGTTTCAGATAACGATCTTTGATCGCCATCAAAGTGTCCGTGAAGCTGGCGGGACGAATCTCCCAACCCATGGCTGTCTTTGGTACCTTGTCCGGCGGCGGAACCTCCCGAAAACCGAACGCAGCTTGGCTGTCCGCAACCACTCGCTCCGGGAAATAGTAGTTAACTCCAAGGAAGTCCACCGGATGCTGAATCAACTGGAAGTCTCCTGCTCGGACATACGAGGCGATCAATGGATCCACCGATTCCGGGTAATGCCCGAGCAAGAGGGGATCGAGAAATGGCCAGAAAAGAATCTCATCATGCAGTTTGGCTGCTTCCAGATCCGCGCCTTCGATCTGCGGCGCTAAGCCCATGTTGACGATTGTCCCGAGCTGCCAATCGCCGCCTTGAGTGCGCAGCGCGGTTAGTCCCTGACCGGCAGCAAGGTTGAGGTGATGGACGGCTGATAGGAATGCTTCTTTTGATTTCATTCCCGGCGCATGCAGGCCGAGAAAGTGTCCCAGGTAAGAGGAAACCATCGGTTCGTTGAGCATGACGAAATGACCAACCCGGTCCCCGAGTTTCTCCGCTACCGCTATTACGTAGTCCGTGTACCACCCAGTCGTATCTCGGTTCGTCCAACCACCGAGCTCTTGTAGTGCCTGCGGTAAATCCCAGTGATAGAAACAGAGCCACGGCTCGATTCCATTTGCTAACGTTTCGTCGACCAGACGCTGGTAGAAATCTATCCCGGCGCTATTCAATTTGCCTTTACCGGTTGGGAAGATCCGCGGCCAAGCGACTGAGAAGCGGTACACATCCTGTCCTAGCTCCTTCATGAGCGCGATATCCTCGCGGTACCGATGATAATGGTCGCAGGCCACCGCCCCAGTATGCCCGTTCAATATTTTGCCGGGTTGTTCGCAGAAAACATCCCAAATGCTAGGCCCGCGGCCATCTTCGTTTATCGCGCCCTCGATCTGGTAGGCCGCGGTCGATGTTCCCCAAAGAAAGTCCGAACCGAAATCTTGTGGGACTGGCTCTCTCATAGTGGGTGAACATGAACAACGCCGGGAACGCCGTCAACGCCGGGAACAGAAGGCGGCGACGCTTCGTGGTCTCGGTCCACTCCGTCCACTTTTGTCCACTACGTCCACTCGCGTTCCCGGCGTTCCCGGCGTTCCCGGCGTTCCCGGCGTTTAGAACTGGTCCGTTATCTGGGATTGGGCTCGCAGAACATCATGTAATGTCACGATCCCTATCGGAGGTCCCTCTTGGCCCGCCACCAAAACTAGAAAGTATGCAGAGTCTGTGACCATCCGATCGACCGCTTCTTTTACTGGGGTATTCGGCGAAATGGTGCGGGCCGGTCGCGGGGCTATGTTTTCTTCAGAGGTCTCAAGCACTGAATCTCTCAAAATCAAACCCTCTAGTTTGTTTCCCCGGACTAGCGGAAAGAATCGGTAAGGATATTCTTCGACGATAGAAAGGAGCTCTTCCCGAGCGGTCGTGTTGACGGTTATCGGCTTGAATGTGGCGATCATTGCTATTGGTCGTTTTTGAAGTGCGGCCCAGGATTTTATAGGAATGTGTTGATCCAGATCAATTCCGTCGCGCTCAAGGATCTCGCTATAGAAATTGGTTCGGCAGAACGCTCGGCTGACGGCTTGACTGGCTAAAGCACCGATCATCAGGAGGGGAACAAAAGCAAACTGATGGGTCATCTCAAACACGATCAAGATGGACGTGATCGGCGCCCGAACTACTGCACCGAGGCAAGCGCTCATTCCGGCAACCGTAAGCGCGAGTTGCTCGTTGGGTGGCAAGTGGGTGGCTAACGAGAAGAGCTGGCTCAATGCCAAACCCGCAGCTGCTCCAAAGAATAAGGTTGGTGAAAAAATGCCTCCGGCTCCGCCCCAGGCGTAGACAGTGATGGTAGCTGCCAGTTTAGCAACTAGCAGTATCGTCGCTTGGACCCCAGTGATGTGGCCCGCCAGCATACTTTGGAGGTCGTTATAGCCAAGGCCGAAGACGCCGATGTGCGCAATGGTCAGGAAAACGGCGATTCCGCACATCCAGTTGACGAAAGCGCCGATGGCAGGTCTGAACGCCAGAGGGATGCGCCGGTAATTCTTGATGTGGTCTCGCCAGATCAGAGCTCCTTTCTGAAAGATGACACCGATCAGGCCGGACAACGCCGCGACCGGAACGACGAAAAGGTAAAGCTTCCAGGAAAATCGTGCTGTCCCTGGAATCACAAAAGCAGGGTTATCCCCAAGAAAGAGATGAGCCACGAAAGTGGAAGTTACTGAGGCGATCAAAACCGGCGCCAGATAGCGAGTGCTGTTCAGGTCCTCCATGATCTCTTCGAGAACGAAAGTGATGGCAGAGAGCGGTGTGTTAAAGGCAGCTGCTAATCCGGCGGCGGCGCCCGCTAGCAGGGCCGGTCTTCGCTCTTGTTTGGGCGCACCGAGCAGACCGGCGACATTCGAAGCGAGTGTCCCCGCGATATGAACCGTTGGTCCCTCTCTTCCTAGGCTGGAGCCGCCACCGATAGTGATCACGCCACCAAAGAATTTGGCCACAACAACGCGAAATGGGAGATAACCGAAGTCTCTCCAGAAGGCGGCTTTCACTTGAGGGATGCCGCTCCCGGCAGCCTCTTTTGAGACGTGGGTAAGGATAAAGCCGGCAATGATAGACGTACCGACAATCACTCCGAAGCTGACCGGAACAAACGCCAGCCCTAGTGATTTGCTAGGCACGACCCAAAGCCACTGAAAAAGCGCCTGCACCGAGGCTTGAAAGGCCACTGCAGATAGACCGCCGACCAGTCCGTAAATGAAAGGATGATAGTAGGTCCGGAGGTCGGACGGCAGAGCAGCTCTAAAGCGAACTAAGAAATCGCGTATCCTGCTGAATCCATTCATCTCGATCCCGGTCTGCCATTCCGTGCACGGCAGACTGCTGTCTATCGCCTGCTCGGATTTCTGACTATTTGCAACTGATTTCTTACCATGTCCGGTTTGGCTTATCGTGGCCGGCCGCTGGAACCGGCGCTCTCTGATAGCGTTTCGCGACAACTAATCCACCAAGATATGAAATAGTTTCGGCGACGGCCCATCCCGCAGCAGCGGCCGCTGTCGATTCATCAAAACAACGCCTGGCCTGAATCCGACTAGCCATGCGGAAAAAGGCGTATTGTAACCTCATCAAGATACCGCCTCGCACCGTACGGGCAGGTAAAAAGTCAACGTTAATCCAAGTTCCGCTTGGAGCGGTCAATTCTTCGATCCTCTTAATCAGGGTTCGTTGAGCCGGCGGATTGAAAAGGTCGAGTAGGAAATGGGTCACCACGCAGTCGAATTTGTCGGCCGGACTGTATTCGAGAAAGTCGGTCTTGATGAAGTTCAAGTCGCAACCCACGCCCCCTAGTTTTCGGGTGCGCTCCTTAGCCAGACGAATCATTACTGCGCTCTTCTCAACGATGTTGATGCACCCCTTGTTCTTACAAGCAGCCAACGTCGTTAAGAAACGGCCGTTCCCTTCCCCCACCAATAAGACTCGATCTGCGTGAACGACTGCGTCGAAAAAAGCGCGTCTAGCTTTATTTAGATGTGAACCGAATACGCATTGCTCTAGCGCCGGGTAAAGCGGCGCTACTAGATCGAATTGATTGTGTGAACGATCCACTGAGAGAGGCAATTCGGTTACAATTCCGACACAGAGAGGCCAAGGAAACCAGTCAACGATATCAAGATCGCCCGATTTAAAATTGGGCAAAGAATCCGGTTTTTTACCCAACCCGA
Organism: Verrucomicrobiota bacterium; assembly: GCA_019237325.1. Taxonomy (GTDB): domain Bacteria; phylum Verrucomicrobiota; class Verrucomicrobiia; order Chthoniobacterales; family JAFAMB01; genus JAFAVN01. The sequence goes on from JAFAHI010000278.1 coordinate 13,880, forward strand.
ACCGCACGATCTGACCAATTTACTACTTTTATAAAGAACGATCCAAATTCTAGTCTCCGCCGGTTCTTCAAATGAATTCGCTTTTAAATTCACTGTAGTAAGCTAATTCTCGCCTCGTTCGCTAGATTTCTAACGAACAAAAGCTGTCACTGCTGTTTAAGCGGTTTAACATTTGATGGGTTAGTTAGTAGACGGCAAAACGGAATTTGGCCCAAGTGCGGTAGCATGTCTGGATCAGGTTTGGATCTAAAAGGCCGTGCTCCAATCTCCGACTAGGTAGCATAGGGACTCTTGGCGTCCAAACAAGCCCACGATTGCTACAGAACAGAAAGCGCCCCCCGCTTTGCTCTGTTCCAAGAGGCGTTCCGTCCAGAAGGTTGATTCGCGAGGTAAATCCGTTTTGCCCTACCCGCGGCGATGTGCGGCAGCTTGTGTTTGAAAACGAGGGTACAGTGAATCTGACTACCAACGTTGCGCGCTGGAAGCGTGTCATCGATTTGACCTCTATCTTTCTTAGCCTGCCAGTTTGGCTGAGCGTTTTCGTGGTGGTTGCTCTTTGGATCAAACTCGTCTCCCGGGGGCCGCTGTTCTTCTGTCAGGAGCGTTTGGGCTACCGGGGCAAGCCTTTTAAGATCTTCAAATTCCGAACGATGGAAGTGAATGTAGAGACCAAAACTCACGAACAGTATTTGGAGCACCTGATTAACGCTAACTGTCCAATGACCAAGTTAGATGTCTCCGGAGATCCGCGAATTATCTTCGGAGGTCGTATACTGCGCGCTATTGGCCTCGACGAATTACCACAGCTCTTCAACGTGCTGCGCAAAGAGATGAGTTTGGTAGGCCCGCGACCGTGTACGCCGAACGAAGCTCGCTGCTATAAAGACTGGCAACAGGAAAGGTTCAATGCCCTGCCTGGTTTGACCGGGTATTGGCAGGTAAATGGAAAGAATAAGACCACCTTTAGTCAGATGATCGAGATGGACATTTACTATGCAAGGAATGCTTCGTTTTGGTTAGATTTGACGATCCTGCTCCGGACGGTTCCGGCGGTCCTAGGACAGGTGATAGAGTCTCGGATTTGTGCCGGCCGAAAGAAGGTTCAGGTAGGACCGGTGCTACAGGGAGACAGTGGGCCATTCCGCAGCGCCGTGGTAGAGGCAAAGAAGTGAGGTGTGACGGCCGATGGTCCGTAGTCGATGAGTTATATGTACAGATCAGGTAGCATTCCGGGTGATCCCGCAGGGTCCTCTAAAGCTGCCTGGTACTGTCTCCAAGCTAAGCATAAGCACGAACATATCGCCGCAGCGCACCTTCGTGAATTAAACGGGGTCAGAGTCTTTTGTCCGCGCATCCGGTTTAGACGACAGACTCGCACGCGCGTCGCTTGGGTCACGGAGGCGCTGTTTCCCGGCTATTTATTTGCTCATTTCGATATGGTCAGGATGCAACGGGCTGTCGGCTACGCTCAAGGGGTACGATGCATCGTCCGATTCGCAAATCGGTATCCGACGATTGACGAACCGATCGTCGATCAGTTGCGCGAACAGGTCGGCGAACACGAGATCCGATTAATAGACTATGAACCATCACGGGGTGACACGGTCACGGTGGCCAACGGTGCCTTTGCTGGCTTGGATGCTGTAGTCACCCAGATTGTGCCGGCCAGAGCCCGGGTCCGAGTGTTACTGGAGTTTCTTGGTAGGAAAGTCGAGGCGGAATTGGAACGCACTTCCGTTCTTCGCAGTGAGGCGCGTAGCAAAGAAAGCTTATGAAAGACTCAATTGCGGTGGGTGTTGTTGGGTGTGGATATTGGGGACCCAATCTTCTTCGCAACTTCAAGGTGCTCCCGAATTGCCGAGTTAAGGCAGTGTGTGACGCCAGCGAGGAACGTTTGATACACATGAGAAGTCTGTATCCGGACGTCGAGGGGGTTAAGGACTTTGATTACCTGTTGAATGGCGTCGGCCTTGACGCCGTGATAATAGCCACGCCCGTTAGACATCATTATTCGCTGGCGAAGGCTAGCCTTTTAGCTGGCAAACACACGCTGATCGAAAAGCCAATGGCCGCTTCTTCGGCGGAATGCGAAGAATTGATCCAGATTGCCAGGAGTAATGGTTTGGTCCTGATGGTCGGCCATACCTTCCTTTATTCGACGCCGGTGCAGAAGATCACGGAGATTGTTCAGGCGGGAGACATCGGTGAGATCCGGTACATCAATTCGCGACGCTTGAACCTGGGTCTGTTTCAAAAGGACATCAATGTCGCCTGGGATCTGGCCCCGCATGATATCTCGATCATTTTGCATGTGCTGGGGGAAAGACCGGAAACGGTTAACTGTCAGGGCAACGCGCACGTTACGCCCGGTATCGAGGATATTACTAACATATCGCTCTCTTTTAAGCATAAGCGTTTTGCGACGATCCAAAGCAGTTGGCTGGAGCCTCGCAAAGTTCGTGAGATGACGATTGTTGGCACCCGCCGGATGATTGTGTACGACGACTTACAAACGCTTGAAAAAATCCGGATATACGATGTTCGCGTGGAGCGCCCCCCGCACTACGACACGTTTGCTGATTTTCATTATTCTTACCATTATGGGGACAGCTATATTCCCCATATTCGCCAAGAAGAGCCGCTCAAAGTAGAATGCCAGCACTTTCTTGATTGTATCGAAACTGGTCTGAAGCCGCTGACCGGTGGCGATGAGGGATTGGAACTGGTCCGGATCCTCGAAGCCGCGTCGAAATCTCTGAAAGATCGAGGAGCGCCCGTAGCCTTAGAACGTTCGGCCGAGTTCCCGTCGTATCTGATGCGGGCGGATCGAACCGAACTTCCAAATGGACAACCTCTGTGCGTATAACCGCCGGGGAGTTTTGCCGGGTAGCAGCGGATGTGAAGCTCGGGCAAAACGTGCGTATTCACGCGTTTGTTAATCTCTACGGTTGCGAGATTGGAAACGAGACCCGCATCGGGGCGTTCGTGGAAATTCAAAAGGGCGCCAGGATAGGCAATAACTGCAAGATCAGCAGCCATACTTTCATCTGCGAAGGGGTAACCATCGAATCCGAGGTATTCGTGGGGCATGGCGTGACTTTCATTAACGATCGCTATCCGCGTGCGACTAACGGGACGGGCCAGCTGCAGAGCGAGGCTGACTGGAACTGTCAAAACACTCTGGTTAAGCGAGGGGCGTCGATCGGCTCAGGAGCGACTCTGCTAGGAGGGATCACTATAGGAGAGAATGCGATCATTGGAGCCGGCAGCGTTGTTACTAAAGACGTACCTGCAAACACGATTGTGGCTGGAAATCCGGCCAAAGTCTTAAAGGAATCCGTAAATCAAAATGCAAATCAAAGTGCCATTTCTTGACTTGTGGTCGCAACATCTTCCCCTGATGAGCGAGTTTAACCAAGCCATTCAGGAGGTAATTGAAAGCTCGGCGTTCGCCGGCGGGCGCTTTGTGACTGCATTTGAAGAGGAGTTCGCCGCTTATGGTGAGGTTCCTTACGCAATTGGTGTCGGTTCCGGCACAGAGGCACTTTGGTTAAGTCTATTGGCCTGCGGCGTTGGTGCTGGAGACGAGGTGATTACGGTTCCGAGCACGTTTATGGCCACGGCCGAGGCGATCACTTATTGTGGAGCGCGTCCGGTATTCATCGATGTGGACGAACGAACCTACACGATGAATCCGGACGCGCTGAAGAACGCGCTGACGGCCAAAACCAAAGCGATAATCCCGGTTCATCTGTTCGGGCAACCTGCGGACATGGATCCCATCCTCGAATTCGGGCGTGACCACGGTCTCTATATAATCGAGGACGCCTGTCAGGCCCACGGCGCTACTTACAAGGGAAAACGCGTCGGCACGTTGGGTGACACGGCATGCTTCAGTTTTTATCCCGGCAAGAACTTGGGCGCATTTGGGGAAGCCGGAGCCATCGTGACTGTTAGTTCTGAGTTAAACGAAAAGATCAGAATCCTGCGGGATCACGGACAAGTACGAAAGTACTTTCACTCCGCGGTCGGATGGAACTGCCGTATGGATGGGATCCAGGCAGCGGTTCTTCGGATCAAGCTATGCCAATTGGAAGCGAATAACCAACGTCGCCGCAACCACGCCGCCGCGTACGACGCCGGGCTGCGGGAATTCGAAGGAGTGATCACCCCGACAACGGCAGCTTACGCTCGGCATGTTTACCATATCTACGCCATTCGGGTGAGTAACCGAGACGAAACGATTAAAAACCTCACCGACCAGGGAGTAGCGACGGGCATTCATTATCCGGTACCAGTCCATCTACAAGAGGCCTATCGGGATCTTGGTTATGCGGCAGGTGCGTTTCCGGTGAGCGAGCGGTGCGCAGATGAGTTTGTATCACTACCGATGTATCCGGAGTTAACACCTTCTCAAATCGAACTGGTAATTGAAGCTGTGAAAGAAGTAGTCGCCGATGGCGTCGAGGTCTAAATGGAAAAAGAAGATCTGCCAATTGTCGGTCCCGGGGATGCGGAGACCGTGCATCTCAATCCGGAGGTCGGTTTTGCACCAAATTTTGACGGACTTCCCCCCCAGGGTGGGCTCGGACTGCATGACATCCTGTTCATGTTGTTCCGGCACAAACGCAAGATTCTCACTCTGACGGTCACTGGACTGCTTGCGGCCGGAGTTTTCTACTTCGCCTCTCCGCCTGCTTATGAGTCAGAAGCCAAACTGCTAGTTCGTTATGTGATGGAGCGTAGCGCGGTTGATGGACTCGAATCGCAAATAAAGACCCCCACTCCCGAAAATCATACGCTGATCAATTCTGAGGTGGAGATCCTTAACAGCACTGATCTGATTCGCCAGGTAGCAGAGGCTATCGGGGTTAGCCGATTTGCAGCCGGATCCCCCTCGGAGGCCACAACCCAAAAGGCTGTCGAAGCGATTGCTAAGGATCTAGACGTGACCGTCGTGAAAGATACCAACATCATTTCTGTCGCCTTTAGGAGTAGTGACCCGACGCTCCCCATGCCGGTCGTGCAGGAAGTGGTTAAGCGATATTTCGACAAACACTTAGCCGTACACCGCTCGACCGGAGCGTTCGATTTCGTTCGGCAGGAAACAGCGAACTTGAAACAGCAGTTGGCGCAGACGGAAGCCGAGTTGAAGCAGGCCAAGGAAAGTGCCGGAATCATTTCGCTAGCGGAGGCCAAAACCGATATCGCTACCGAGATCGGAAAGACTCAGCAGGAGCTGGATGGCGACGTTGCCGATCTCGCGGCACAACAGGCGCGGGTAAAGGACTTGCAGAAGTCGCTGGCTTTGCCGGCGGCCCAAGCCAACGTGGCGCCCGGTCAGCCGGTAACCGGTGATGTGCTGGAAAAATATAAGTCTGTGGTTGGCCGCTTGTCAGGGCTGCAAAAGGCGGAGAATGATCTTCTTTTGAAATACACGCCTGAGAATCCAATGGTTAAGGCCAAAGCGGCCCAAGTAGCCGACTTGGAAAGACAGCGCAGCGACCTGGAAAAGACATATCCGGCGCTGGTAGACACAGCTGCCGCCGCGTCTGTGACCGGCGCCGCCCAACCCAATGTTGCGGGCGAAAGAGCGATCTTGGCGGGTTTGGAATCTAAGGTGACGGCTCTCCAGAATCGAATGAGCACTTTGGAAGCGCGGGCTAAAGTGATTTCTGACGCAGCGCCAAAAATCGAAGAATTGGAGCGAAAGGCGCAGGTCGAGGAAACCAATTACCGCGCTTCTGAGACGAGCCTGGAGAAAGCACAGATAGACGAGACGTTAGATCCCTCTCGGATGCCGAATATCAGTATCGTTCAAGCCCCTTCGCCAGCAGCCAAGGTTAAGCGGAATCTTGAGAAAATAGTCATGGGAATCGCCGGGGGCGGGGTGGCCATCGGGATTGGGATTATGCTGCTGATCGAGCTGATCCTGGATCAGAGTGTCAAGCGATCTGTCGAGCTGGAGAAACGGTTGCAGGTGCCTTTGTTGCTAACCATTCCCTATCTGAACACCGGCCTCCGCCGGCTACGTTTACGAAATGTGGGAGAGGAGACACAACCGGACAATGAATCGGATCGGCAAAGGCTGAGCGTGCTTGAAGGTCCCGACGGGTTGCTCAGACCGTTCTATGAAGCCATCCGAGATCGGTTGGGTGTCTTCTTCGAGAACAACAATATGAATTACCGGCCAAAACTTGTGGGCGTGACCGGTTTAGCGAAAAATGCAGGAACTTCGAGCTTGGCGGCTGGGCTAGCTACAGCAATTTCAGAAGCCTCGGAAGGCCGAGTTCTGCTGGTCGATAAGATACCGTCTCCCAGAGAATTTTATAATTCACTCAAAGAATTTAAGCGAAGTGATCTTGAGTACGTAATATTTGATATGCCGGCGTTTGGGCCCACTAGCTCAACCCTTCCTCTAGCCAGGTTCATGGACACCGTCCTGCTAGTGGTTGAGGCGGAAAAGAGTAATCGCCAGTCCGTCAAACGGGCTTATGCCCAGCTTGCAGCCAAGACCAAGGTATCCGTGATCCTAAACAAGGCCAGATCTTATGGGCCGAAGTGGTTGGAAGGGGATATCTAATTGCTGCAATAATGGAATGATTTGAGAGAAAGGCCCAGGGATCCGGCCGCAAGTGACCTGCCCTGCAAGGGCGGCCGAATGAAGCACCGTGCAGATCGGCCGGCCCTTGCAGGGAGTTCAAGTGCTAACGCTTCCCAGGTTAAAGCCCTGGGCTTTTCTTTTAGACAGTTTCATGGTCAAAACTGCGTGATAAACAGGTGCTGCTCCTCAACCGAGCGCACCGTAATCGCAACGTGAAGCGCAGGAGGTTAGGAGTTAACTCTCTATTTCGACTGTCACCTTCACTCGGGTAAAAATGAAAATCACCGTCTTCGGGTTAGGTTACGTTGGTTCCGTCGTGTCGGCGTGTATGGCGCAGGACGGGCATGATGTCACCGGCATTGATTATGACGTAAGCAAAGTCAATGCGATCAATAGTTCGTGCAGCCCAATCGTTGAACCGCAATTAGAGGAGGCCATCTCCAAGGCGGTGGGTGCGGGTAGACTACGAGCTCAAGCCAATGCTGAAACCATCGGGGACTGTTCCTTTGTCTCAGTTGGCACTCCCAGTAACCAGAATGGCAGCTTTGGGGCTTCACAAATTCTCCGCGTCGCCGGCCAGATCGGCCAATTGTTGGCTAAGACGGAGAACTTTCACGTGGTTAACATTCGCAGCACTGTCTTACCGGGCACGGTCGAAGGCCAAATCATTCCTCTGTTGGAATCTTCTTCCGGCAAAAAGCTCGGGAAAGACTTCGGCGTCTGCGTCAATCCAGAATTCATGCGAGAAACGACGGCGGTGTACGACTATTATCATCCGCCTATCACCGTAATCGGATCGACGGATGAAAGATCCGGGGCGCTGGTTGCCAGTCTCTATGACCGGATCGAAGCCCCCGTGGAGCGTTGTTCGATTCGCACGGCCGAAATGATGAAATATGCGTGTAACGCTTTTCATGCGGTCAAGATTACCTTCGCCAACGAGATCGGAAACTTCTGCAAGGCGATGGGTATTGACAGTCACGAGGTGATGGAGGTTTTCTGCAAGGACACCAAGCTGAATCTTTCGCCTTATTATCTGAAGCCAGGCTTCGCCTTTGGCGGCTCTTGCCTGCCCAAGGACGTGCGAGCGCTGCTTTACGAAAGTAAATTGAGGGATGTCGAGAGCCCACTTTTAAACTCGCTGCTAATCAGCAATCGACTGCAAGTCGAGAGGGCCGTTGATCAGGTTAGGAGGACCGGGAAAAAGCGAATCGGGGTACTGGGTCTGAGTTTCAAAGCCGGAACCGATGATCTAAGGGAGAGCCCGATTGTGAACCTGGTCGAAAACCTGATCGGCAAAGGGTACTCAATTTCGATATACGACCAGGAGGTTTCTCTAGCGAAACTTCATGGAGCTAACAAGCGCTACATCGAACACACCATTCCGCATATATCCTGTCTGTTGAAAGAGACGATCGATGACGTGGTCGACAATAGTGAAGTTCTGGTCGTGGCTAAGAAAAACAAGGCTTTTGAAACCCAGGTGACGGGTCTGAACCACGGATCCGTCGTGATTGACCTCGTACGCATTTTTTCAGACCGATCAAAACAAGGCGCCAACTATGAAGGTATCTGCTGGTAGAGTTTTGATGTTGGTTCAGAACGAGTTTCCGTTCGACACGCGGGTAAGGAACGAGTCTGCCCTGTTGGCTGGTGAGGGTTATGACGTCACTGTGATTTGCCTGAAACGGAAGAGCGAAAAGTTTGCGGAGACGGTTCAAGGGATCCGTGTCTATCGCCTTCCCAGAATAGAGTTTTTCCAGAAGGCGCCAATCGGACCGGAGAAGTTACTCCAACGACTGCTAATGAAGTTCAAGGCTATCCTGGGTTATGTCGCCGAATACGTTTATTTTACATTGGGGTGCCTGATCTTGAGCCTTTACGTAGGAATCCGGCACGGATTCGATGTGATTCATGCGCACAACCCGCCGGATACCCTGTTTCTGGTCGCGCTTCCTTTCAAACTGCTCGGCAAGAAGTTCGTGTTCGATCATCACGATCTCGCACCTGAACTCTATCAGTCTCGTTACCGGACGCGAGGCAACATCGTGTTGTGGGGATTGCTCTGGTCGGAAAAATGTAGTTTAAAGCTCGCCGACGTTACGATCGCTACGAACGAATCCTATAAGGTAATTCAGATTCAGCGAGGCGGGCGAAGACCTGAGAAATGTTTCGTGGTCAGGAACGGGCCAGGTTCGGACCGAATGGAGGTGGTGGCGCCTTCACCCCGCCTTCGGCAGATGGGCAAGTCGATACTTTGTTACATCGGCTGTTTGAATCCGCAGGACGGCCTGGACTATCTATTGCGCGCGCTTGCCCACCTTACTTTTGACCTAAAGCGAAATGATTATCATTGTGTGATCATGGGCAGCGGCGATTCGCTGGAAGACCTCCGCAAAATGAACCGAGAGTTAGGACTCGAGAAGCAGGTTGAATTTACTGGCTACATTTCCGATGCCGAGCTACGAGCGAATTTGTCCGCTGCTGATATTTGCTTGGATCCAGATCCCTCCAGTCCGCTCAACGACGTCTCGACCTGGATCAAAATCATGGAATACATGGCCTACGGGAAGCCGATCGTGTCTTTCGACCTCAAAGAGACACGGTATTCTGCGCGGGGCGCGGCGATTTACGTTGAACCGAATGACGAGCGAAGCTTCGCCGCAGCGATTGCCCAGCTGATGGATGATCCCGAGCTTCGCCAAAAGATGGGGAGCAGTGGGCGAAGCCGAGTTGAAGGTGAGTTACAATGGAGCCGGGTCGGGCAAAATTTAGCGGCCGCCTACCGAGCTCTCTTCCGTCGTCCAATCACGCATAGCAACCCAACCTACGAAGGTGGATCTAGCATA